>DASYTI010000171.1 GCA_036002485.1 Candidatus Methylomirabilota bacterium
GACGAGCCGCAGGCGTGGCAGTTCGAGCTGAAGGGCGTAGCCCTGAGGCGAGAGCTGAGTAGATCAGTGGCGAGGCGAGGGCTGAGATGGACAGGGGGGCGAGGCCTTATAACCCGCGGTATCCTGATGTCGATTCCCGCCCGGCCCGTTCGTCTACTCCTCGGACGACATGAACGGGCCGGGGCCGGCCGGCGTCCGGGCGAGCAAACGCCCCGCGAAACCACACAGGAGGCTCTCATGGCGAAGTTTCTGATACTGGCGCGCGGCACGGGCGAGGCGTACAAGAATTTGAGCCCACAGGAGATGCAGCAGGTGATCCAGAAGTACATGGCGTGGAGCGAGGAGATGCGCACGTCGGGGCGTCTCCTCCATGGCGAGAAGCTGCGGGACGGGGGGCGCGTGGTGCGAGGCGTCAATGGTAAGGTCACCGTCACCGACGGCCCCTTCGCCGAGTCGAAGGAGATCCTGGGCGGCTTCTGGATGGTCGAGGCGGCGAGCTACGAGCAGATCCAGCGCGATCTCGCCAACCATCCGCATCTGAGGGCGGGCAGCCTCGAGGTGCGCGAGATCGAGGACATGAGCAAGAGAGGCTGAGCCACGCGTGGAGCCCGCGGCGCCGTCCGAGGTCGACGCGCTCGTCGAGCACCTGTTCCGCCACAGCGCGGGACGCATGGTCTCCTCGCTCGCGCGCCGCCTCGGTCCGGCCCGGCTGGACCTGGCGGAGGAGGCGGTGCAGGACGCCCTCGTCCGCGCGCTCCACACGTGGCCCTATGGCGGCGTTCCCGTCGAGCCGGGCGCCTGGCTCTTCCAGGTCGCCAGGCACCGTGCCCTCGATCTGCTCCGTCGCGAGGCCTCGCTCCGCGGCAAGATCGAGCTTCTCGAGGGCGAGCCGAGTCCCGCCCTGGGCTTGGACGCGGCGGAGGACGACGCCGTGGGCGACGACGAGCTGGCCATGATGTTCATGTGCTGCCACCCGTTGCTGCCGCGGCCCGCTCGCATCGCCCTCACGCTCAAGACGGTTGGCGGCTTCAGCGTCGCGGAGATTGCCGCGGCCTTCCTGGCCGAGCCTGCCGCCATTGCTCAGCGCCTGGTGCGGGCCAAGCGCCAGATTCGCGAGGAGGACATCCCGATCGAGATCCCGCGTCACGACGAGATCGACGCGCGGCTCGAGAGCGTGCTCGACGTCCTCTACCTGTTCTTCAACGAGGGGTATAGCGTTCACGGCGGAGAGAATCTCGTGCGCGCCGAGCTCTGCGGCGAGGCGATACGGCTGGCGGGGATCCTCGCGGGCAATCGCCGCACGGATCTTCCCCCCGTGCACGCCCTGCTGGCCCTGATGCTGCTTCAGGCGAGCCGTCTGCCCGCGCGGGTGGACGAGGCCGGCGACTTGCTCCTGCTCTCGGAGCAGGATCGCGCGCGCTGGGACCGGGGCCTGATCGCGAAGGGTCTCCGTCATCTGGATCTCGCCGCCTCCGGCAGCACCATGACGGCGTACCACGTCGAGGCGGCGATCGCGGCCTGTCATGCCGTGGCCCGCGACGAGACCTCGACGGACTGGACCTATGTGCTTCGTCTTTACGGAGAGCTTCTGGCCCTCAAGCCTTCGCCCGTGGTCGAGCTCAACCGAGCCATCGCGCTGGCCATGGTCGAAGGCCCCACGGCCGGGATCCGTGCCATCGAAGGCATCCAGACGCATCCGGCCCTTGCGCGCTACTCCCTACTGCCGGCGGCCCTGGGCGCGCTCTGGCTCCGCGCCGGCGATGCCACGCGCGCCGCCGGCTACTACCGCGAGGCCCTGGCCCGCCCGTCGTCCGCGCCCGAGCGCCGCTTCCTGGAGAAACAGCTCGAGCGCTGCGCCGCGCGCTAACAGAGCGCCCATGATTACGATGTCACCACACGGGCTCGACTTCTACAGGCGGCCCGCGACGATGACGTCCGGTGGAAGACACGCGCGCATGCTCGATACGGTGCCGCGCGATCTGGCCGCAATGGCCCGTGTCGTGCAGGGCCTGTTGCTGCATGAGCACTGGGCGCCCGCCTATGGGGTGACGCTGTCGGACGAGCGGAGACGCGAGTCCCATATCCGTCCGGCTTCGCTGATGCTGGATCGTCTGCTCGCGGATGGCGGCCGGCCGATCTCGGTCGCTCGGCCGGTCGAGGCGCGACTCATCGGTGTCTGCCGCCATTTCACCGTACTGCTCGTCGCCATGCTGCGTGCCCAGGGGGTTCCCGCCCGCGCCCGTTGCGGCTTCGGCTCCTATTTCAATCCCGGTCGCTTCGAGGATCACTGGGTCTGCGAATACTGGGATGCCGCGGACGGGCGCTGGACTCTCGTCGATGCGCAGATCGACGACGTGCAACGGGCAAAGCTGAAGCTCGATTTTGACCTGCTCGACGTGCCGCGCGACCGCTTCGTGATCGCGGGCGATGCCTGGGCCCGCTGCCGCGCCGGTGAGGGCGATCCATCGGCGTTCGGGATTTTCGACATGCGCGGGCTCTGGTTCATCGCGGGGAACGTGATGCGCGACCTCGCGGCGCTCAACAACATGGAGATGCTGCCCTGGGACATCTGGGGCGCGATGAGCCGCCCCAGCGAGCCAGTGGGAGACGACCGCCTTGCTCTGTTCGACCGGCTCTCCACGGTCACCAGCGCGCCCGATGCCGCATTTACCGAGCTGCGCGGGCTCTACGAGGGCGACAAAGACCTACGCGTGCCGGGGACCGTCTTCAATGCGGTGCTGAACCGCCAGGAAGCGATTTGAAAAAGCTGCAGCGCAGTGACGTGCGCTAGAACTCGATCGTCCGGGTGACGGGGTGGGCGCCGATCTCGCCGCCCATCCACCCGGGGACCACCGCCGAGAAGCGTCCTGCCGTGCCTCCCGCGACGACTATCGTGATCTCCTCCACGGACGGGAACTTAGGGACGAGCGCGTCTGGATCTGCGCCCGAGGCATTCTTCAGCCTCCCGCTCTCAGCGCCGTCGGGTCCGGGAGCCAGATCCCGCGCGCGCCGCCTCACCGTCTCGAAGAGGTAGCGCTTCACGTCCTGCTTCGACCACCCGTCGCCGGCGATGGTCTTGGCGTGCTCCGGCCCGATCACCCAGAGGGTGTGGCCGTAAAGCGGAAAGCTCTTGTGGTTCCACACGCCGGCGGCCGACCAGCCCAGTGAGGCTACGAGTTGAGGGGCCGTGCGACTCAGGTGGTCGTTGATGATGAAGGGCCCTTCGCCGGGGAAGAGCGTCACGGTGCTGGCCTCGCGCGGGTGGCCGCGCTCCACGTGGAGCGGCTCCCAGGGCGAGGCCTCTTCGTGCTCGCCGATGCAGTAGGTATACCGGCCCGGATGACCGAGGGTGGACATGGAGATCTCGCCCGCCTTCGTGCCGCCGAGATTGATCATGATGAGGCGGAGCGCGCGGCCTATGGTGGCGTTGGCGCGAAAGCCTGGCCCGAAGACGCCCGCCGCGCAATTGACGCCGAGCCGGCCGCGCGCCGGACCATTGATGATGATGAGGGGCGAGGTCGCATTGGTGGTGCCGGATTGGCCGTGGAGATTGAAGGCGGGATCGCAGGCGGCTTCGACCACAGCCAGCACCACGGGGAAGTAGTCCGGCCGGCAGCCCGCCATGACCGCGTTGACGGCGAGCTTCTCGACGGTGGCCCGCCCGAAGTTCGGCGGCACCTCGGCTACCAGGGTCTCGCGCGGGCGCTTCGTCGCGGCCAGCATGCGCTCCACGCGCTCGCGCGTGGGCGGGACCACGGGAAGCCCGTCGGTGACGCCGCGCTCGAACCAGCTCTCCAGATCCTCGGCCATGGCGGCGCTAGTATACGGATGCGTCGACGGGGAAGCCGGAGCTCACCGTATGCGGATCCCGAGCAGGGTCGCGAGGATCATGGCCTGGGAGGGATCCACGACGGCTCCGTGAATGTCCGCGGGATTGAGCCGCAATCCTTCGATCACCGATCCCCGCAGGTCCGCCTCTCTCAACTTCGCTCCCCTCATGTCCGCGTTGTGCAAGTTGCAGCCACGGAAGATGCAGCCTTGCAGATCAGCGCCAAGGAAGTTCGCGTCCTCGAAGTTGCAGGAGTTGAACTCCGCGGACGTGAAGCGGGCGTAGGCGAACTGGGAATAGGTCTGGATGCCCTCGGCGATCAACACATCGTGGCACTCGGCAGGCTCCTCGACCCGGAAGCCCGTCATGCGACAGTCCAGGAACTCGACCCGGACGGCCGTCAAGGTGCGCGTCTTGATATTGGCGAGATCGCACCCGACGAGGCGAACGTCTCGTAAGGTTATCGCGGCGAAGGTGCTGTTCGGAAGCGCGACCCGCTTCAGAACACAGCTCTGGAGAGATAGGCTGGTCGCCGACAGGCCTTCCCGCTTGGACTCGTTGATCGTTTTGAGGGAAATCGTTATATCGGGACCACGCAAGACATCGGCATCATCCGCGACGGCAGGATCGACCGGCAGGTCGGGTGCGCGTCGAGGTCTGAATTCCGGCTTCACCTTGCCGCGTTTCATCTGGATGGCCCTTCTGGCCGTCGGCACCCACAAGCTGATGGCGCGCCTAGAGAGGCGCCTGCTCCACTGGCGAGGAGGGAGCCTGACCGTCTGAAGGTAGGCTCGGTAAGTCGGCGCATGCGTTCGCCATCTGAGCGTGGAGGGTCGCGACGAGCGATCGGTCCCTACTGGATCACTTGGGTAGCCTGCACCAGGACCGACTGCGGAATCGTCAGGCCGAGAGCGCGGGCCGTCTTCAGGTTGACGAACAAGTCGAACTTCGTGGGCTGCTCCATCGGCAGGTCGCCCGGATTGGCCCCCTTGAGAATCTTATCAACGTGGCTTGCGGCTCGCCGGTACGAGTCGACGAGGTCCGGCCCGAAGGAAAGGAGCCCCCCGGATTCCGGAAGCTCCCTGAAATCCGTGATCGTCGGTAGCCGGTACTTGAGCGCGAGGTCCGCGAGCATTTTAGGCCGGTTCGTGACCAACGGGTCGCCCGGTACGAACAACGCACCGGCGCGCTGCCTGGTCGCGGCCCCGAGGGCGCCCTCAAAGTCCTCCGGGACTCGAACCTCCAGGCGCTGAAGCTTCACTCCCATCGTTTGAGCCGCCGCCTCGAGCTCCTTCAAGACCGGCCCGTAGGCAGGATTGGGCGGATTCCAGAAGACTGCTAAGCGCGAAAGGCCCGGCACGGTCTGCTTGAGTAGCTCCAGCCGCTTCCCGGTGAGCTGCGAGGCCATCTCAGTCATCCCCGTGATGTTGCCGCCCGGCCGCGCCAGGCTGGCGATAAGACCGGTCTCGACCGGATGGGCGGCGAGGCTCCCCATGACAATGGGGATCGTGCTGGTGGCTTGCTTGGCGGCAAAGCTCGCCGGCGAACCCGAGGCCACGATGAGCTTCACCTTCAGATCGACCAGCTCGGCCGCGAGTGCGGGCAGCCGATCGTTGCGTCCCTCCGAGAAACGATACTCGATGACGATGTTCTGGCCCTCGACGTAGCCGTGCTCGCGCAGCCCCTTGAGAAAGCCCTCGATCAAAAATGCCCGGCCCTCGCGCGAGCCGACGGCCAGAAAACCGATCCGGGGTATCTTGCCAGTGGACTGGCCGGGCCATGACGGCATCTCGCAGCCAAACAGAAGGATCATGGCAGCCAGGGCCAGGCTGCCTTGCAGAAGCTGGCGACGGCTATAACGGCGCATGCGGGCTCCTCTGGGGCGCGAGTATCCCTTACCGCTTAATTTCCGTCAATCCACGGGGCTCTGCCGGGTTGCCAGCGGCGATACTCTGCGACACGCCTTGCGACGCCGCACTGGCGCGGACCGACCGTGGGCGCTATCATCGCCACTGCGGATCCAGTCAGACGGAAGGAGGCTCAGCGATGGACGAGACGGCGGTGGCAGCGGTGACCGGAGTAGCGCAGGTCTTCGATCTCCACGCTCTCAAGGCCTTCGCGCCCGACAAGCGGGTGCGCAAGATGCTCTTCAAGACCGATCAGCTCTGGTCGGAGATCGCCTGCTACGAGCCGGGACAGAGCACGGTCATGCACACCCACCCGAAGGAGGAAGAGGCCATCTACGTCCTCCAGGGCACGGCCAACATGAACATCGACGGCCAGGAAATCGTCGTGCCCGCCGGCTGCATCGTCAAGTTCCCGAATGCCGTCATGCACGACGTGCGCAATCTCGGAACCGAGCGCTGCGTGATCATGTTCCTCAAGGTCAACCCGAAGGTGCTCAAGGGCACTCATGATGGGTAACGTCGAGCGCTGCGACAAGACGCTGCCCTTGAACGAGATGATCTTCTACGTGCGCAAGGACGCCAAGCTGCGAGAGCGGTGGACGAGCGATCTCGAGGGGCTGGCCCGCGAATTCGGCCTGAGCCGCGCGGAGTACGAGGCCGTCCGCGACAAGGACGTGCGGCGGCTCAACGAGATGGGGGTGCACCAGTACTACATCCCGCAGATTCTCCGGCTCTTCTACGGCGCGTCGGCCAACGCCAACAGTCATCCGGTGCTCGAGGCCTACAAACGCGCCTATCCCCAAGAGGCCGCACAATCCGATCGGCTCCAGGCCGAGCTCGACAAGAGGAGTCGCTGAGCCATGGCCAAGATTGTCGCCGCCATGGCCATGACGCACTCGCCCGGGCTCACCGGTTGGTTCGACCGCGCCCCCCAAGACCAGCAAGCGCAGGCGCTCCAGGCCATAGGGGAGATGCGCCAGCGGCTGGCCGCCGCGCGTCCCGACGCGGTGGTGGTGTTCAGCAACGATCACCTGCTCAACTGGCCACTGAACAATACGCCGGAATACACGGTGGGCATCGGAGCCGAGCACGTCGGACCCGCGGACTGGTACGACGAGTGGCTCGCGCTCTCGAAGTACAGGATTCCCGGCCATCCGGCCCTCGCGCGCTACATCGTCACCGAGGGTGCGCGCCGGCGGCTCACCTTCGCCTACCTGCGCGAGATGCAGTTCGACGACGGCGTGTCCGTGCCCATGCACTATCTGAATCCCACGAGCGAGATTCCCCTCGTGCCCGTGACGATGAACTGCACGGTGCCGCCCATCCCCACGCCCGAGCGCGCGTATCAGGTGGGCACCACGCTGCGCGAGATGCTCAAGGCCTATCCCGGCTCCGAGCGGATCGCCGTGCTCGCCACGGGCGGTCTCTCGCACGAGCCGGGAGGCCCGCGCTACTTCTGGGTGGACGAGGAGTTCGACCTCTGGTTCCTCGACCTCTTGAAGAAGGGGGACCACGAGGCCCTGCTGCGCGAGTGCACGCTCGAGCGGATGGAGGCGGCCGGCTCGGGGGGGACGGCGGAGCTTCTCGCGTGGATCCTCGCGCTGGCCTTCACCACGGGCCCCGCCGAAGTGCTCGCCTACATGCCCGCCATCGCCTGGCGCTCCGGCACCGGCATGGTCGTCTGGAACAAGCTCGCCGGCTGACTACTTGCAGCGTGCCGGCAATGCGCCGGGCGGGGCAGGGGACATCTCCCGCGGGCCGTCGAGACCGCCCCTTCGTTAACGCAGGCGCGTAAGGCCTCCCCCCTCACTGACCTGGTGCCGTCTCGCGATCAGGAAGGTCTCGCTCCGGCCGACATTGAGGTCAACATCGCACGCTACGACATTTGAAAAGGGGATTGTCGAGAAGGTTTACAAATCGCAGGAGGCATTCCCTTGTGCGCTTGCACAAACTCTCTATTTGAAAAGAGTAGCGAGCGCGGGCACGAATCTTGCGGCGCTCGGCGCTGTCAGCTCACTCGGAGCGGAGCCGAAGGAGAGAGGGGTCATGACGGGCGCCTGCGTTGGAAGATGGGCGTTGTTCGCTCTCGTAATGTCGTCCTGGCTTCCTCTCCCGGGCGCCGCCACCGCCGCACCCGTCGTCGAGATACAGTTGCCCAACGCTCAGTTTGGGACCCTGAATCAGAACGACGTGGACGCCTGCAAGGACGCCTCCGGCCAATCGTTCTCGTGCGGTGCCGTCGCAGTTGTCAACTCCTTCGCATTCCTGCAGCGGCGCTACCCTCAGGTGTACGACGAGAGGCTGATCCCCGACCTCAACAGCAACCACCTGATCGACTACGACGAGCTCAAGGTGGCGGCAGAGGAAGTCGCCTGACTGCAGAACTGTGATCCCTCGGCCGGGGGATCGGGGGTGGCTGACATCATTCGCGGCAAGCAGCTCTATGTCGAGTCGCGGGTGCCGGGTGTCACCGCCTACGCGCAGCAGAACAGCTTCGGCATACCGAGCGTCAAACCGACCTTCGCCTTCCTCCTCAACGAGCTTCGGCATGGCGAGGATGTCGAGATCACCCTGGGCTATTTCGGAGCCATTACACAGGGGCGGATCGGCGGGCACGCCCTCACCCTGACCGGTCTGAAGTGGACGGACGACGACATGAACGGCAACGTTGACTTCGGTGAGGCCACGATGACCTTTATCGACCCGGCGACCGGACAGCCGGGCACGAAGATGATCTACTTCACATTCTTCAACGGAGGCTACCTGGGCACCGACTACGGCATGGGCGGGAATGTTAACTGCGGCAACCCGCCGGCGCCGTGCCGGATCCAGGCCATCATCATCGAGGCGGCAGTGTCGGAGAGCCCTGTGCTACCGGCACCCGCGACGCTCCTGATGCTGGCAAGTGGGCTCGCTGGCCTGGGCTTACGATGCGGGACACGTTGGCTTCGACAGCGCATCGTCAGCGCGAGCAGAACGACGGCTACCTTGCCAATCGAGAGTCCATGGTGAAAGAGCGGGAGATCCAGTAGAAGGCCGCAGCGGCCACGGCGAGCATGAGAAGGCCGGCCCCGAGCTCGCCGAAGATGATCTTGCCGATCCCGAACAGCGTCGCATAGACGGCCACGATGCCCGCGATCCAGTTCGTCCACGCTAGCGCCCCGCCCGGGATAGGCTCACGGCCGAAGCCGAGCCGCGTCGAGACCCGCGCCCATCCCGGCCCCCCGGGCCGCACGCGCCGGTAGAACGCCTCCAGCACCGCATCGGGCTCCGGCCGCGTCATCAGCGTGACGGCCAGCCACACCACGGTGCTGCAAGTCACGGTCACGAGCATGATGGTCGCTGTCGCGTTGGGATCGTTCTCCGCGAACCGCGGCTTGAGGTAAGCGAACCCGAGCAGACTGATCGCGAAGCTCGCGATCATCGCCGAGATCTCGCTCCACGCGTTGATGCGCCACCAGTACCAGCGCAGGATAAGCACGAGCCCCGTGCCCGCGCCGAGGGCCAGGAGCAGCTCCCACGCCTTCTCGATGCTCGTGAGCTGCGAGGTCACGGCCATGGACGCGAAGAAGAGAAGCACGGTGGCCACCCGAGAGACCGCGACGTAGTGTGCCTCGGTCGCGCGCTGGTTCAGGAAGCGCTTGTAGAAGTCGTTGACCAGGTAGGAGGCGCCCCAGTTGAGGTGCGTGGCCACCGTGCTCATGTAGGCGGCGGCGAACCCCGCGAGCATGAAGCCGCGCCACGGCGTCGGGAGCAGATCCACGAATGCCTGCACGTAGCCGGCCTCCCGGTCCTGGAGGGTGGGGTAGAGGATGACGGTGGCGAGGCCGGTGACGATCCAGGGCCAGGGCCGGAGCGCGTAGTGGGCGATCTGGAAGAAGAGCGTGGCGAGCACGCCGTCCCGCTCCGAGCGCGCGCTGAAGATGCGCTGGGCGACATAGCCGCCGCCGCCCGGCTCCGCGCCGGGATACCAGGCCGCCCACCACTGCACGGAGAGATAGACGCCGAGGGTGAGGAGCGGCATCCACGCGTAGGCATGGATGCCGGACGGCGTCACGCTCACCGGCAGCACGGACAGCGCCGCCGTCTCGCTGCCGAAGTGGGCGATCACCTTGGCCTTCAGGATGTCGATGCCGCCGACCGCGCGCACCGAATACACGGCGAGCACGATCACCGCGCTCATCTTGACGACGAACTGGACGAGATCCGTCCACATCACGGCCCACATACCTGCCGCCACCGCGTAGGCGGCCGTGATGGCGAAGCAGATGCCCACGGCCACCACCTCGCCGCTCACCGTCATGCCGAGCAACGTGACGTCCTTGAGGCCGAGCGCGATGGTCAGGATCTTGATCATGGCCCGCGTCACCCAGCCGAGGATGATGAGGTTGATCGGGATGGCCAGGTAGATGGCCCGGAAGCCGCGCAGGAAGGCAGCAGGGCCGCCGCCATAGCGCAGCTCGGCCAGCTCCACGTCCGTCATGACCTCCGCCCGGCGCCAGAGCCGGGCGAAGAAGAAGACGGTGAGCATCCCGCTCATGACGAAGTTCCACCAGAGCCAGTTGCCCGCCACGCCCTTGGTGGCGACGAGCGCCGTGACCACCAGCGGCGTATCGGCGGCGAAGGTGGTGGCGACCATGGCCGTGCCCGCGAGCCACCAGGGCGCCTGGCGGCCGGAAAGGAAGTACTGGTCGAGGCTCTGGCCGCCGCGCCTGGTGAAGTAGAGCCCGATGGCGGTGCAGAAGAGGAAGTACGCCGCGACGATCGCCCAATCGATCGGCGAGATGGTCATGGTGAGGTCCTGGGCGAGCTCACGGGGAGGAGAGTATACGCGCGCGCGGCGCGAGCCAAGGGCTACGAGAG
>DASYTI010000172.1 GCA_036002485.1 Candidatus Methylomirabilota bacterium
CATGGGTTGAGCGCAGCCACGCGTAGGCCTTGCGCTCGAGCTCCAGCGCCGTCTCCAGGGGCGCCTCCGCCCCGCGATTGATCACCATCTTCAGCGTGCGGAGAGCCAGCGGCGCGCGCTCGGCCAGCTCGCCGGCCAGCCTCTCCACCGCCTCATCCAGCTCGTTGTCCGCCACGGCCAAGGTGATGAGCCCCCACGCCTCGGCGCGCTCGGCGGGGATGCGCTGACCCGTCATCATGAAGAGCTTGGCACGCGTCATCCCCATCAGGCGGAGGGCCCGCTGGGTCCCCCCGCTGCCCGGGATCATGCCAAGCCTCACTTCGGGAAAGGCGAACTCCGAGCGAAGCATGGCCACGCGAAAATCGCAGGCCACGGCCAGCTCGAGACCCGCGCCCATGGTGTAGCCATCGATGGCCGCGATGACGGGCTTCCGGCAGCGCTCCGCCGAGGTCAGGGTGTCGCCCCAGAGCTCGAGGTCGGCGGGGGCCAGGGTGAGAAACTCCGCGACGTCACCGCCCGCGCTGAAGGCCTTGCCCCCCGCCCCGCGAATCACGATGACCCGAATGCCCTCGTCGGCCTCGAGCGAACCGAAGATGCCGGGGAACTCGTTGCGCATGGCCACCGTCATGGTGTTCATCTTCGCCTGCCGGTCGATCCACACGGTGGCGATGGCGCCCGTGCGCTCCACTCGCAGGAACTCGGTCATTTGTCCACCTCGCTTCCACGTGATTGACTTCGCTGAGGCGGTTGGGCCTCTTCGCCCCATGCGGGGCTCATCGGGGAGACCTCCCTGTAGTGTCCGTCGCGCAGCAGTCGGCGGAGGATCTTGCCCGAGGCCGTCTTGGGGATCTCCTCGACGAAGACGATCCGCCGCGGTCGCTTGAAGTTGGCGAGAGCGGGGCTCTCGAGACCATACCGATCGAGGGCGGCCGCGGTCAGCTCAGCGTCTTTGCGTACGACGAAGGCCACCACGCGCTCGCCCCACTTCTCGTCGGGCTCGCCGACGATGGCCACGTCGCGCACCTGCGGATGCCGCGCCAGCACCTCCTCGATCTCCGCCGGGTGAATGTTCTCTCCTCCGCTGATGATCATGTCATCCACGCGCCCGGCCACGAAGAGATCGCCGACCTCGTCGAGATAGCCCATGTCGCCCGTGAAGTACCAGCCGTCCCTGAGGGCGTGCGCATCCGCGTCCGGGCGCTTCCAGTAGCCGGCGAATGCTTCGTCGGAGTCGAGGCTGGCGATGATCTCACCCTTCTCGCCCGGAGGCACGGTCTCCTCGGCCCCCACGCGACGCTCCCGACTCGCCTCGACCACGCGCAGCTTCGAATGGATCCCGGGACGTCCCGCGCAGCCCGGCTTGGTGTGAACGTCGGGGAAGACCGAGAAGGTGTAGATCTCGGTCGAGCCGTAGTGGTTCACGAACACCTCGGGGTGAAAGGCTTTCACGCACGCGTCGGTGAGGGAGGCGAGCATGGGCGCTCCCGCGTACGCGAGCTTCCTCACCGAGGAGACCTTCGCGCTCGACCGCTCCACCGCCCGGACGAGGTCGTGGAAGAGCGTCGGGATGAGGTACAGCGCGCTCACCCGCTCCCTCTCGATGAGCGAGAGCGCCGCCTCCGCGCTCCAGTCCGCCTGGCAGACGAAACAGCCGTTCACCGCGGCCATGCTCGTCAGCAGGTGGATGCCCATGGTGTGATAGAGCGGCATCACGCCGAGCGTACGCTCGCCCCACTGGTAGCCGCACTGGATCACGTGGGCGCGGGCGCCGGCATGGTGGTTCCGGTGTGTCCTCGGCACGCCCTTGGGTCGCCCCGTGGTCCCGGAGGTATAGAGGATGAGAGAGAGGTCGCTCTCCCTCACGGCGCGATCGAGCGGCGCGTGGTTCGAGCCCAGGAGCTCAGCGAACGGGACCGCTCCGGCCGGCACCTCGTCGCCGACGAAAACCAGACACCCCCGCCAGCCCTCCGTCGCCTCGAGCATCCCGGCCGCGGTCGCCGACTCGAACAAGGCGACGCGGGCCCCGCCGTCCTCGAGCACATAGCGCAGCTCCCGCAGCGTGAGCCGGTAGTTCACGGGCGTGGGCACGCCCCCGATGCTCTGGAGGGCCCAGTACGCGAGCACGTGCTCGAGGCGGTTCTTCAGCGCGATCAGCACGCGGTCGCCCTTGCCGATGCCGAGGCCCGCGAGACCGCGGCCGAGCGCCGCAGCCTGGCTCGCAAGGTCGGCGTACGTCAGCCGGCGCGGGCCGTCCACCACCGCGGGAGCCTCCGGGTATCGCCGGGCCGCACGATCGACGAGACGGGCGAGGGTCACGGCGGCAGCAGCGTCTCCAGCAGCGCGCGCATCTCGGCGCTGTTCCATTCCCGCGCGCCCGCCGCCATGCCCGCGACCTCGCCGCCGGGCTTGACGATGAAGGTCGCGGGCAGGCCCGTCACGCGCCACGCCCCCGCCGTCTTGAGCTCGGGGTCGAGCAGGATAGGAAAGGTGAGCCGCTGATGCGCGATGTACGGCTCGAGGAGCGCGCGGGGCGCGCCCCGGTCCACCGAGACTCCGAGGACGATCAGACCGCGCGCCCGGTAGGCCTGCCAGAGCTCCTCGAGCGTCGGCATCTCGAGGGTGCACGGCGTGCACCACGTCGCCCAGAAGTTCAGGATCAGCAGGTTGCCCTTGAGCTCCTCGAGGGAGGCGTGGCCGGGGCCGGGGAACGTGCGAAGCCGGAAGGTCGGCCCCCGCTGACCTTCCTTGAATTCGATGATACCCGCCTTCTCGAAGGGGTCGAGGGCGACGGCATGATCGCGGTGATGGCCCCCGTCCACCCCGGGCCGCCGGGTGGGAAGGGTCCAGAGCGCTCCGGCAAGAAGCGCGAGAGCCAGCCCCACGCGCAGCCAGGAGCCGCGGCGGCTTTCGCCGGGCGACGAGCTAGACGCCCAGCTTCTCACGGGTGGTCGGGCTGTCGCGGAGCTCCGCCGAAAGCCCCTCGAAGACGATGGACCCCTTCTCCATGATGTAACCGCGGTCACAGACGCTGAGGGCCACGCGCGCGTTCTGCTCGACGAGGAGCACGGTGACGCGGAGCCGCTTCAGCTCGCGGATCATGTCCCGGATATGGCGGATGAGGGCGGGGGCGAGTCCCTGGGTGGGCTCGTCCATCAGGATGAGCCGCGCGCCCGCCATCATGACGCGCGCGATGGCGAGCATCTGTTGCTCGCCGCCGGAGAGCGTCTTGGCCGGCTGGTCGATGCGCTCGCCCAGGAGGGGAAAGTGCCCGAACACCTGCTCGAAGCGCTCCCGGCGCAGGGCCGCCGAGAGATGGGGCACCGCGGAGAGGCCCAGCTCGAGGTTCTCGCGCACGGTGAGGCCGGGAAAGATCCGCCGGTTCTCCGGCACGAAGCCGACACCCCGCCGCGCGATCTCGTGCGGCGTCATCCGGGTCAGGTCGCTGCCCTCGAAGTCGATGGCGCCACGGGTGGGCTTGATGAAGCCCATGGCGGTTTTCATGAGCGTGCTCTTGCCCATCCCGTTCTTGCCGAGGAGCGCCACCGCCTCGCCCTCCTGGACCTCGAGAGATACGCCGAAGAGGATCGGCGTCGCCCCATAACCCGCGTGAAGATCCCGGATCCTAAACACGGGTTAGTTCACCATTGGTGCGGCGGCCAGGCCCAGACTGCTCATGTACGGGGCTCCGGCGCCCCCTCATTCCACTCAGCCCTCGCCTCGCCGAAGCGGCTCAGCTCGAACTGCGGCCCTCTCCCCCGATGGGGGAGAGGGATGAAAGGCCGACGTATCCCTCGCCCCCGGAGGGGGAGAGGGCAGGGTGAGGGGGAGGGCCTGATCGCCTTCACGAGTTCAGATTTTCTCACTCGTCCGCGCCGCCCAGATAGGCGTCGAGGACCTTGGCGTCGCTGCGGATGGCCTCCGGCGGCCCCTCGGCGATCTTCTCCCCGAAGTGGAGCACGGCGATCCGGTCGGAGATCCCCATCACCACGCTCATGTCGTGCTCGATGAGCAACACGGTGAGGCGGCGGTCGAGCGCGATCCGGCGGATCAGCGCCGTCGCCTCTCTCGTCTCCCCCGGCGTCATCCCCGCCGTCGGCTCGTCGAGGAGCAGGAGGGCGGGGTCGGTGGCGAGGGCGAGACAGATCTCGAGGTAGCGCTGCTCCCCGTGCGAGAGGTTCCGCGCGAGATCGTCTCGCCTCGCGGCCAGGCCGAAGGCGCCCAGAAGCTCCATGACGGGCCCTTCGACATCGGGAAGCCGCCAGAGCGACGGCAGGCGGCCGGAAACGCGCATGCGCGATTGCGCGGCCACGCGCACGTTGTCGTACACGGAGATGCCGGGGAAGATGTTCGTGATCTGGAACGTCTTCGCGAGGCCCTGCCGGTTGATGACCTCGGGAGCGAGGCCCGTGACCTCCTTGCCCCGGAAGACGATACGGCCGGCGGTGGGAGTGTGCAGACCGCTGATGACGTTGAAGAGCGTCGATTTGCCTGCCCCGTTGGGGCCGATGACGGAGAACACCTCGCCCTCCCTGACCATGAGGCTGACGCCGGACAGGGCGGCGAGGGCGCCGAAGCTCTTCGACACGCCCTCGACCTCGAGCATCATCTGTCTGCCGTTGCGGTGGAAGATATCGCGGGCCGGTCGGGCTTCTTCGCGCAAGCGCTCATCCGGCGGCCTCCCCGCGGAGTCGTTCACG
>DASYTI010000173.1 GCA_036002485.1 Candidatus Methylomirabilota bacterium
GGCACACCCCAGCTCATCGTGGAGTTCACGGAAGCCCCTCTGGACGAATCTGCGCCGCCTCCCGGCCCGAGCTCCATCCGCTGGCTCACGCCCGGAGTCGACCGCGGCGATCCCTGCGCGCAGCTGAGAAGACCACGCTAGCGCGAACCATTCATGAGCACTGGTTGCCGGGACCTGACCCCCTCACCCTGCCCTCTCCCCCTTCGGGGGCGAGGGATGGAAAAGAATCCCTCAGCCTGCCTCGCTCTCCCTACGCGAGCCAGGGATGGAAAAGAATCCCTCAGCCTGCCTCGCTCTCCCTACGTGAGCCAGGGATGAAAGAGAATCCCTCAGCCTGTCTCGCTCTCCCTACGTGAGCCAGGGATGAAAGAGAATCCCTCAGCCTGCCTCGCTCTCCCTACGTGAGCCAGGGATGAAAGAGAATCCCTCAGCGTGTCCCTCTCTACTGGGGCGAGGGATCAAAAAGAATCCCTCTCCCTCGGAGAGGGAGAGGGTGGGGTGAGGGTGGCGTTGTATTCGCGGCTAGTTCGCGCTAGGCCGGCTCGGGGGCGGTATGGGCCTCGATGGCCGACATGCGGTTGTAGCTGATCCCCACCTTGCTGCCATCGTCCTGGTCGATCATCACGCCATCATCGGTCACCTGCGCGAGCGTGCCCTTGATGGGATCGGCGGCATTGCGAACCGCCACCAGCACGCGTTTGCCCAGGAGCGGCTGGGCCTCGGTCTTCCACATCGAATCGAGATCCCCAAGGCCTCCCGTGTTGGTGGGGGGCTTCAACTCGGTGATCCGTCCCATGCCGGGGACCACGAGGCCGGCCCGGCCGCCCGTGCTCTTGGGTTTTCCCGCCGCGAAGGGGCTTGGCCGGTGGGCGGGTGGCGTGTTTCTGGGCACTCCGGGCGCCGCCATCCCGGGCGTGGGCTCCACCGCCGCCGTCACCACGGTGCCGGCCGGCACCGCCGGCGGCGCGGGCTGCGCGTCGGCTTCTTCGAGTTCGCGGAGGATGGCGGAGAGCCGGGAGATCATGACCGAGTAGATATAGAAGCCGATCAGCGACATGACGAGCGCGGAGGCGAGGCCGATCTGGGCGACACTCTGGTGAAGCGCGTTGAGGGCGTACAGGGTATACACGAAGAGGAGCAGGGGGAGGATGGAGATCATGCAGAAGACGACGGACGAGGCCCGACGCAGGGTATACGTCCGCGCCTTCCCATTCTTGGCCATAGATCGAATCTAGCGCGTCAAGCCCTTCCGGCCAGCGGATTTTCGCCGGCCCCGCCGCGGCCCGCCCCGGCCGTTCTGGGCGCATGGTACGATGCCGCCGTGACCCGAGCCCGGCGCGGGCTGCGCGAAATGCGCGGCTTCATCTTCGATCTTGACGGCTGCGTGTGGACCGGCGACGTGCTCGTGCCCGGGGCCGCCGAGGTGCTGGCGCTCCTGCGCAGCCAGGGGCGCGCCCTGACCTTCCTCACCAACAACTCTCGCGCCCGTGCCGCGACCATGCAGGCCAAGCTCGAGCGACTGGGCGTGCAGGCGGCCACGGATGAGGTGCTGACCCCGCTCGAGATCCTGGGCCGCGTGCTCGACGGCCACGTGGGGCCCGCCTCTCGCGTGCTCGCCATCGGCGGCCCCGAGCTCGAGGCGGCCCTGGTCGACGGTGGCCACACCCTCGTCTCTGTCGCGGCGTATCGCGAGGCGCAGGCCGTGGTCGTGGGCAATGACTTCGAGTTCTCCTACGAGCGCCTGACCGCGGCCTCGCGCGCGGTGGCCGGCGGCGCGGCCTTCGTCACGCCCAACCTCGATCCGCGGCTACCCGTCGAAGGCGATTTTCTGCCCGGCTGCGGCGCCATCGTCGAGGCGGTGGCCGCGGCGGCGTGCGCTCGTCCGCTCGTGGTGGGCAAGCCGGAGCCGCCGCTCTTCGAGCTGGCGCTCGCCCGCATGCGGCTCGAGGCCTCGGAGGCCGCGATGGTGGGCGACAGCGTGGACTCGGATATCCGGGGCGCCCGCCGTGTCGGGCTGACCGCGGTGCTCCTGGCTCGCAAGGGCGCGCTCGACGGCGTCGCGCACTACATGGTCAAGTCCATGGCGCAGCTGAGGCGCCTCGTCGAGACGTACACGCCCTGATGCGCGTCCTGCTGCATTCGGGCGGACCGCTCGGCCCCGACGGTCGGGCGGGGCTATCGGCCTTCCTGGGCGAGCGCCGGCGCGTGGCCTTTGTCACCGCGGCCAGCCTTCACGATGAAGCGGCCTACTTCGCTCGGGTGAGCGCGATGCTGCAGCCGCCCCCGCCGGACGGGGCGGGGCTCGAGCTCATGCATCTCCGCTGGGATGACCGGCCGCTCGACGTGCTCGCCCGGACCGAGGCGCTCTTCATGGGTGGGGGCAATACCTATGCGCTCTTGAAGCGGCTCCGCGAGTCCGAGCTGCTGCCGGTTATCCGCGAGCGCGCGCGGGGCGGCATGCCTTATGTGGGCGCCAGCGCCGGCTCCAATGTGGCGGGGCCGACCATCCTGACCACCAATGACTGGAACGTGGTGGCCCTCGAGCGCTTCGACGCCCTAGGCCTCGTCGCCTTCAATATCAACCCGCACTACAAACAGACCGATCCCGCCATGGCGCCCTACAGCGAGACGCGCGACGATCGGATCCGCGAGTATCACGTGGTCAACGGTAATCCGGTGGCGGGGCTCGAGGAAGGCGCGTGGCTGACTGTCGAGGGCGGGGTGGTGACCGCGCACGGGACGGCGCGCATCAAGATCTTTCGACCTGGCCAGGAGCCCACCTGGCACCAAGCCGGCGAGCGCCTGCCCCTCTAGCCGGGGTCAGGTCTTGCAATGCCACATGAGGTAGGCGACTTCTCTGCGAAAATTCTACCCGATGTAGGATTGCAAGACCTGACCCCCGCTACTCGGCGCGCATGGTGGTCAGGGTGATGTTCTGGGCGCCCAGGGTGCCCGTCGCGCGATTGACCTGGACGATGACCTGAATGGTCACGAGGCGGTTCGGAGCCACCGTGGCGCCCGCCTGCACGACGGACCAGGCGCGGGTGATGCCCGGCTCGGGAGTGTCCGTGCCATTGAGCGGGCCGGGAGTGAAGGGCTGGTTGCGGAGCTGCTCCATCATCTGCCGGCCATAAGCGGTGGCCTTGGACTGGCCGCCGCCCGCGACCACGCTGACCGAGCCCTGCGTCAGCATGCTCAGCAAGGCCACCAGCGCCACCGCAAGGAAAGCCACGGCGAGCATGACCTCGATCAGGCTCATGCCCGCCTGCCCGCGCAGCCGACCACGCATTGCCGTCACCCCTATTGCTGGGACCAGGCGCCGCGCAGGAGGAGCACCCCCTGAGGCGTGCCGGGCGGCGGATTGGTGTTGAAGAGCGTGTCGTAGCTCCAGATCCGCTGAGGTGGGGTGTAGTACTGGGTGCCGCCGGAGCCGCAGCACTGCCACTGCCCGACGGCTTGGTGGCTATGCCAGAGGTCTACGATGGAGCCGCGGTAGGTGAACGCGTTGCCGTTCCAGTCCTCGAGGAAGCGGATATCGTTCTCGAGCTGGCCATTGCCCTGGTTGAGCACGGACTCCGCGGAGGGCCCCAGCGCGAAGCCCGCGTTCACTGTGGTCGCCGTGGCCTGCCGAGTATCGGTCGCGAGATTGCCCTTGCTGTCGCTATTGTTCGGCGCCCAGTTGTTCGAGAGCACGGTGATGGCATCGGCCAGCACCGCCGCGGGCACCTTGGCCACCGTGTTGTAGTCGCCCCTGATGTACATCGGGTTCTCGCTCACCACCGTGAGTCCCTGTGAGGGCAACTGTGAGCCATTGATCAGCCTCACCGCAGCTCCCGGCGTGCCCGTGGTCGCCACGTAGAGCACCCCGTTGGCGGGGGCGGCGCTCGCCGAGCGCAGGAGCCCGATGTTGACATCGGTTACGCTCATGGTCCGCTGCTCGCGCATGTCATAGAAGGTGTTGGTGGTAATCACGCCCGCAGGCAGGGTGACGGGACTACCGCCCATGTCGGTGGCCCCCCCGTTGACGATGCGCAGGCCGGACTTGGAATACATCTTGGCTGCCGCCAGGTCCGGGGCATCGCCGACGTTGGCGACCTCGATGAGCTGGTGCGAGACCACGTCAGGACTGGCCGGATTGTAGAAGAGCTGGGGGATGGGCGGGATGATCTGGCCCACGCCCATGGCGTTGTCGCGGACTGTGCCGCCGAAGGTGGCCATGGCCCGCGCCTGCCAGGCGGCCGCCGTCCAGCCGCTGCCGAACCCGGGCTGGAGCGCGCTGTCGAAGTTGAGCGGCTGATAGGTGCCGCCGGAGTCCTTGATGCGCGGGTTGTTGCCCCAGGGGATCGAGGTATCGCGCTTGATGCGGCGGAAGATGCTGCCGGCTGTCGTGATGGTCGAGTCGAAGTCGAGCGAGGAGCCGGCGCCCACATAGATATTGCTGTTCGAGTGCACGCGGCCATTGAAGGTCATGTTCGGGCCCGGCGCGATCTCGAGGTCGACGCCGGCGCCGTAGAAGACGCCGAACTGGAAGAGCGGCACCTGGACCTGACGGAGAATCTGGGTCAGGCGGGCGCGGGTGCCATTGTCGCCTCGGACCTCTGAGGTGATGAGGTAGTCTGTGACCTGGCCGCTGAAGCCCGCGTAGGGTCCGGTCGTGAACGTGGTCGCGTAGGAGTTGGGAGGCGTTGGCACGACCCAGGCCACCGAATAGGTGACGAAGGAGAGCTTGGGATCGCTGAGGGCGGGCGCCGTGATGCCGGCGAGCTGGGTGGCACTCGGGGTCTGGGTGCTGGCGAGGATGGTCCGCAGCGCGACCACACCAGACTCGATGCCGCCCTCGGCCGCGTAGAAGGCCGCGCTGTACTGCTTCCAGCTGCCGGAGATCTGCATCTCGGTCATGCCCATGGCGACCAGGGTGAAGCCCAGAATGGAGCAGAGCAGCATGACGATCATGGCCAGGGGCAGGGCCGAGCCGCGCTCGGACCGGCACGCGACACCAAATCCTTTGCGAATATTCATGGACGGGTCCTCCTCGCCCTCAGAGATTCCGCGGGCGGACGGACGACGTCAGCGTGAAGGAGCGGACCTCGTCGGTCCCGGCCGACTGGGCCGTTAGCGTGATCACGACGCGACGGATGATCCCGAGGCTCGCGGCCAGGCTGGCTACAGGAATCGCCACGTCGTTCGTGTCGAAGTAAGTGAGCTGAAACCCGGTGACGCCCGTGGCGAGCGGCTGGAAGCCGAGTCCCGTGCTCGTGTCCTTGAACAGCGTGCTGATCCCGTCCCACTGATAGCGGATCTGCTTGGGCCGCCCCACCTGGACGCCCTGGGGCAGGGCCACCGGGATCCCGGGGGTGGGGATGAGGATGGTGGTGGCCGAGGCGGAGGAGACGGTGACCGTCCAGAACTGGTCGGTGTTCATCAGATAGATCACATCGCCCGCCGTGAAACCCGCGCCGCTGGCGACGTTCAAGAGCGTGTCGCCCGCGTTGGCGTTGGCGGTGATCCGGGTGGAGGCATTGGTCAGGTCCGCCCAGAACGTGATGCCGGTCGGCGAGGCGGCCAGGATCTTCGGCTGGGCGGTGGGGAAGCCATAGCCCGCGAGCCGGAGCTCCTCCTCGACGATCATGGCCGCGCGCGCGGTCTGCTGAGCCTGAGCGCGGTTGTCACCCTCCACGCTGACCTGTCCGCCTGTGGAGAGCACGCCCGCCACCCCGGCCATCACGAGGCCGAGCACGCCGCACGAGACCAGCAGCTCGGGCAAGCTGAAGCCGCGCCGGTCACTCATGACTCGCGCAAGCCTCCACGCGGCCGGCCGCGACATCACGGGATGGTCACCTGTCCTGACGGCTGCACCGTGACGGTCAGGGTCTGGGCGCCGTGGCTCACGCTGATCACGCTGGGGACGCTCGCGGTGCCGAAGGGCGTGAAGACGGGGGCGGGCCCGCTCGCGATCACGTCATTCGAGACCATCGCGATGCCCGAGGCATTGGTGCTGGCACCGATCCAGGCGACGCCGCCGCAGCCGCCCTGGAGGTACTGATACCCACCCGTGACGGGCTGAGCGCAGATCGGCTGACGGGTGCTGATCGCCACCATCCGTGCCTGCATCAGCACCGCCTGGATCTCGCGCGCGCCGCTTCTCGCCTGGGCCGCGGGCAGGTAGTTGAGGCCCATGGGCAAGGCCACCGTAGCGAGGACACCGATGAGACCGGCGCTGGCCACGAGCTCCGGCATGGAGAAGCCGCCGGTCCAGCGGGCATGGGGGCTCGGACGCGGCCTACTCATGGGGCCCGCCTAGAGAGCAACTTCCCTGCCACCCGATGGCCTCCCGGGTGACTGACAAGGACCGATTAAGTCAGACGAAGTCGCGGTGTCCGCCCAGGGCAGCGGGGGCGGGCTGTCACGGGCGTTGTCAGACCCCTTGACACTGTGTCAGACGCCGGACAGACACGGCCGATGGCCAGCCAGGAGTCAAACCACTTTCGGCAGGACCTCGCGCGCGAACAGCTCGAGAGCGGAGATGTCCTCCTGATCGAGCATCTGGAGGAGCACCCGCTGAACCCCCACCTTTTCCCAGGCCTTGAGGTCCGCGACGATGCGCTCCGGCGAGCCCGCGAGAAAGGACGCCGCGTGCCAGGCCGCCTCGTCCGCAGGCAGGGCGGGGAAGAAGGCCCGGGCGGCCGCGATGCGCTTGGCCACATCATCCGCGTCGCGCCCGATGGCGAGCGGAATCATCAGGGAGCGGGCCATGGCCTCCGGATCGCGGCCGAAGGCGCGGCAATGCTCGGCCAGGATCTGGCGCTTCTGGGTGAAGGTCGCGTGGTCCACTCGCGTGACATTCCACTCGTCAGCGAACTCGGCCACGATCTTGAGCGTGCGCTTCTCGCCGCGCCCGCCGATGACGATGCGGTAGCGGCCCGAGGGCGGGCGCGGATAGCTCTCCGCGCTCTTGAGCGGGAAGAGCGGCTGCGGGAGCGTCACCGGCTGGCCTTTCTCGAGAGCGCGGATCACGCGCGCGCCCGCCTCGAGCCGATCGAGCCGCTCCTTGACGCTTCCGAACGGGATGCCAAACATCGCGTGCTCGTGCTCGTTCCAGCCCGCGCCCAGGCCCAGGTCGAGGCGGCCTCCGGACAGATTGTCCACGGCCGCCGCCATCTTGGCGAGCAGCGCGGGATGATAGAAGGTGAGGGGCGAGACCATGGGACCGAAGCGGATGCGCTTCGTCCGCGTGGCGAGCGCCGTGAGCGATGTCCAGGTCTCGAGAGAGGCCCGCTTCGAGTCTCCGCCGAGCCCCGTCAAGTGATCCGAGCGGCACAGCGAATGGTAGCCGAGGTCCTCGGCCGCCTGGGCCAGCCGGAGCCAGCGCTCCCACGTGAGGCCTTCCTGCGCTTCGATCATGATGCCCGCGTTCATGGATTCCCTCCCATTCAGCCCTCGCCTCACCGTGCTCCTCGCCTGCGGCTCGTCGGCCACGTTTCGGCTCGAAACTCAGTCGGTCGTCGAAGAGGCATTGGCTTGACACCTTACCGCATCGCGGGCCAAATGAGACGGCCATGTACCGCGACGAATGGATGAGCGTCAATGGCGTGCGGCTTCACTGGCAGGACTGGGGCGCGAAGGAGGCGCCGGCCATCCTGATGCTGCACGGGCTGACTCAGCAGAGCCACACCTTCGACCAGGTCGCCGCGCGCTTGGCCGGGCGCTACCGCTGCATCGCGCTGGATTTTCGCGGGCGGGGCGAGAGCGAGTGGGCCGCGCCCGAGACCTACGCGATCCCTCACTACGTGCGCGACGTCGTGACGCTCCTCGATGAGCTCGGGCAGCCGGCCGTGCATGTCCTCGGCACCTCGCTGGGAGGGCTCTGCGGACTGTCGCTCGGCGCTTTCGACCCGAAGCGCGTCCTGAGCCTGGTCCTCAATGACATCGGCCCCGAGATCGACAGGGCCGGGAGCACCCGCATCGCGGCCTATACGGCGACGGTGCCCGAGAGCTTTCCGAGCTTCGACGCCATCGTGGATTGGGCGCTCCAGCGTTATCTCTGGCTGCGCCGGCTGCCGCGCGCGGACGTGGATGAGGGACTGCGCGGGGCCGTCCGTGCGAATGCGGGCGCCTGGCGATTCAAGTTCGATCCGGCCATCGGCAAGCTGCCCCCGCCGACCGCGGCGGTGATGAAGGCGGCGGGCGAGCTATGGTGGCAGACGCTGGGATCGCTCCGTTGCGCGATGCTGCTCATCCGCGGCGCGGAGAGCGATGTCCTCAGCCGGGTCACCGCGGATGAGATGGCGCGCCGCCAGCCCGCCCTCGTGCGCGTCGAGGTGCCGGACATGGGACATGCGCCGACGCTCTCCGAGCCGGTCGCCGTGGAGGCGCTCGCCCGCTTCTACAAGGGCTGACCGTGGCGAGGCCGCGCCTCCTCCTGCTCGTGCCCACCACCACGTATCGAACGGAGGACTTCGTCGAAGCGGCGGGACGGCTCGACGTCGACCTCGTGGTGGCCGCCGAGAAGCCCAATGCGCTGGCCGAGGCCGTGCCGGAGCGGCTGCTCACCCTCCCCTTCAAGGACCCGGCGGCCAGCGTGCGGCAGGTCAGCGACTATGCGCGGAGATATCCCATCGCCGCCGTGGTGCCCGTCGACGACGCCACCACCGTGGTGGGCGCCGCCATCGGTCAGGCCCTCGGGTTGCGCGCGAATCCCATCGCCGCCGTGAGCGCCACGCGGAACAAGCTTGCCATGCGCGAGGCGCTCGGGCGCGTGGGCGTGCCCCAGCCTGGCTTCGCGGCCTTCGGAGTGGAGGAGGATCCGGCAGGGGTGGCCATGGGCGTGAGCTATCCATGCGTGCTCAAGCCCCTGGTCCTCTCGGCGAGCCGCGGCGTCGTTCGGGCAGACACGCCGGCCGAGCTCGCCGCCGCCTGGGCGCGGATCGCGGCCATTTTGCTTTTGCCGGAAATCCGCGAGATGGGCGAAGGCGCTTCGAAGATCCTGGTGGAGAGCTTCGTGCCCGGCATCGAAGTCGCCCTCGAAGGGATGCTGACCGCGGGACAGCTCCAGACGCTGGCCCTCTTCGACAAGCCCGATCCCCTGGACGGGCCCTACTTCGAGGAGACGATCTACGTGACGCCCTCGCGGCTCCCGGAGGCGAGGCAGGCCGCCGTCGCCGACTGCGCGGCCCGGGCCGCCCGGGCTCTTGGCCTCACCGACGGCCCCATTCACGCGGAGCTGCGAATCAATGACGCGGGCCCGTGGCTCATCGAGCTGGCCGCGCGCTCCATCGGAGGGCTCTGCGCGCGGACCTTGCGCTTCGGCACGGGCATGACGCTCGAGGAGATCATCCTGCGTCACGCGCTCGGCTGGCCCATCGCCTCGCTCGAGCGCGAGCGCCCGGCCGCCGGCGTCATGATGATTCCCATTCCCCGGGGCGGTATCCTGCGCGGTGTCGACGGGCTCGATCAGGCGCGCGCGGTACCCGGCATCGAGGACATCACCATCTCGATGCATGCGGGCCAGCGGATCGTGCCGCTGCCCGAGGGCTCCGAGTATCTCGGCTTCATCTTCTCCCGTGCCGCTTCACCCAACGAGGCCGAGGCCTCGCTCCGGCGCGCCCACGAGCTGTTGCGATTCCAGATCGGTAGCTAGCTCGGAGGGGGCTCCGCCCCCCTTCCGAAACCGGATCAGGCGTGCGCGTAGGCGAGGCCGCCGGGGGCCTCGAGACAGAAGACCGACCCCAGACCAAGCTCGGCGATCTCCGCCTCGGTGAGCCAGACCCCGTCCAGACAAAAGGCCCCGTTGCGGAAGAGCGCGTTCAGCGCGCTGCGCACGTCCTGGGGGCAGATGTGCAGCGGCCCCTGGAGGAAGGCCACGAGGTGCTGCCAGCCCTTGAAGCGGCGCGGGGGCCGGCCGAGGTGAGTCACCCCGATCGGCGCATAGGTGACCACGTAGTTGGCATTGGCGTCCCGCTCGATGTTGACCGTCCCGTTGAGCCTCATGTCCATTTCTCCCTTGGGCGCCCTCACGCGCCTCTCCTGATTGACCAGACGGGCGACAGGCCTCCGGTGTTTACGGCCGGTGGGCTGTAAACAAAGACGGACGGCCGCCAGTCTTACGGGCAGCAACAAGGAGAGCAGCAACAAGGAGAAAGGAGAGAGAGCGATGGTGCGGACGCCCCTGAAGACGATGCTGAACTTCGTGGTGGTCGTGTACCTGGTGACGCACGGGGTGTCGGTTCCGGCCGAGGGCCAGGCGGACCTAGTGAGCGGCTTCTGTTGTGCGACTCGCGCCTGGCTCGAGTCCCGCCTGGTCGACCTCAGCGCTCTCCTCGATTCCCGCGCGACCCTCGCCGGAGCCTAGCTCACCCGTCCTCTCGCTACCACTGCCGGTCGCGTTGTCAGAGGCCGGCCTCCCTCTCCTGTTGTGCGAGAGCGCCGCGGCCCGTCCGTGACTCCGCATGCGGGGGCTTCCCTACCCAGAGGATATGATGGCCAGGTACGGATGATTTCATGCACATCACCCCAATCCGTCACGGAGTCTTGATGGCTCGCGCCAAGGCTGGGAGCAGCGTCGCTCAACGCGGTGATTCGCGAGACGATCAGCGGTCCGCGCGCGCCCGGCCTCGTGGAGGAGCGAAGGTCAAGGGCCGCGTGCGACTCAGCCCGGCCGCGAAGCCCTGCCTCCGCGTGCTCCTCATCCAGTCCGACCCCGTGGCCACCCGCTCGCTCCTGGCTGCCTTCGGGCGGAGCCGGACTCCCGTCGTCGAGGTCCAGCAGGTGAGCAAGCTCGCCGAGGCTATCGAGCGCCTGGGGGGAGGAGACATCGAAGTCGCCCTGCTGGACCTGGGACTGCCCGAGATGTCGGAGGCCGATGCCCTCCACCAGATCCACGCGGCTGACCCCGGCGTGACCCTCATCGGCCTGGCCAGGCGTGACGATCCGAGCCTTTCCCGCCGCGCCTATCACGAGGGCGCCGACGATTGCCGGGTGATGAGCCGGGGCTGGGCAGGCCGGCTCGCCGTCGCTTTGCCCCACATCGTCGAGCGACACCGTATCCTGGCTGGGCTCCGCCTCCAGAGCGAGCAGCATACGGCCATCGTGGAAGGCTCGCTCCAGGGCATCGTCATCCACGAGGGTGGCGTGATCCGCTACGCCAACCCATCCATCGCGCGCCTCCTCGGCCACGAGAGCCCCGCCGACCTGCTCGGCCAGAGCGTGTTGGCCTTGGTGGCGCCGCATGACCGCGAGCGGGTCCTCGCCATGGCGCGGGCGCGCGAGCGGGGCGAGAGCGTCCCCGCCCGCTACGAGTTTCAGGCCTCGCGATCCGATGCCACCCTGGTGTCGCTCGAGTGCCTCGTCACCCCCATCACGTGGCGAGGCCGCTCGGCCATGGTGGCCGTGATGCTGGACATCACGGAGCGCAAGCGAACGGAAAGCGCCATGCGCGCCCTCGCCCACCGAGCGGCATGGCGCGCGGAGAACCTCGCCGTGCTCGCGCGGGTGTCCAGCGTCATCGCCGCCGCCACGGACAGCCAGCGCGTCTTCGAAGCGGTCGCGGGGGCGGCCGTTTCCCTTCTGGGCGCGAAGGTCGCGGGGGTGCTCGTCGACGATCCCGCCACCAAGGCCCTTCGCGTCGGGCAACACTACACGAGCGGCCCCGCGGCGTCGCCCGTGATGGTCGAGATCGCCGAGGTTCCCTACGGCCGGGGCGTGGCGGCGGTCGTGTACGACTCACGCCGCCCCATCTTCGTCGAAGATATCGACCACGAGCCGCGGTGGCTCAACCCCCACCTCGTCCAGGAGGCGGGTCTCCACGCCTACGCGGGGCTCCCGTTGATCGCGCGGGATCGAGTGATCGGCGTGCTGTCCATCTTCTTCGGCGAGCATCGGAAGTTCGCCGACGAGGAGCGGGAGCTGATGGGCTTCCTCGCGAGCCAGGCCGCCGTGGCCATCGACAACGCGTGCCTCCTCCAGGAGACGGAGCGGCGGCGGCGCACCGCCGAGGCCCACGCCGCCGTCGGCCGCCTGCTCGGCCAGTCGCTCGACCTCGCCGACGTCTCGGATCGCATCGTGGAGAGCGTCCGCACCCTCCTCGGCGTCGCGAACGCGGCCCTCTTTCGCCTGCGGCCGGAGACGGAGGATCTCGAGGCGCTGAGCCTCCGCGGCGACCACGGCGTGGTCGAGGGCAGCCGGCTCGTTTACCCGCTCGGCCAGGGCGCCATCGGCCTCGCCGCGCGCTCACGCCGCCCCGTGGTCACCTCGGATTTGCTGGCCGATCCGCGGATACCCCAGCCCCCCGACCATCAGGCGCGGATGAAGCGGGCGGGATTCGGGGCGGTGGTGGCGGTACCGCTCGTCGTCCAGGACCGGGTCATCGGCGCCCTGTCGCTTGGCGATTCCGTGGGCCGGCAATTCACGGATGAGGAAGTGCAGGTCGTCGAGGCCTTTGCGGACCGGGCGGCCATCGCGCTGGAGACGGCGCGGCTCTACCAGGAGGTCCGGGATGCGCGCGACTTCCTCCAGTCGATCGCGGAAAGCTCGGCGGACGCCATCGTCACCACCGACGTCCACGGCCGGATCACGTACTGGAGCCCGGGAGCCGAGGAGATGTTCGGCTACGCGGCGGGAGAGGCGTTTGGCCGCACGGCCGCCGAATTCTATGCCGGCGGTCCGGAGGAAGCGCGCGCCATCATGGCCCGCCTGCTCGCCGAAGGCCGGCTGCGGGACTACGAGGCGGTCGTCCGCGGCAAAGATGGTCGCACGCTGGCGGGCTCCGCCTCCATCTCCCTGCTCCGGGACGCGAGCGGAGCGCTCACGGGGACGGTCGGGGTGCTCAAGGACGTCACGGGGCGCCGGATGCTCGAGGAGAGCCTGCGCCAGTCACAGAAGATGGAGGCGGTGGGTCGCCTCGCCGGCGGCATCGCGCACGACTTCAACAACCTCATGACCGTCGTGCTCGGGCGGAGCGACCTCTTGCTCAGGCGGCTCCGTCCCGAGGACCCCATGCGCCGCGACATCGAGCTCTTCCGGAAGACGGCCATGCGGGCCACCGAGCTGACCCGACAGCTCCTGGCTTTCAGCCGCAAGCAGGTGCTGCAGCCCAAGGTTCTCGACCTCAATGCCGTCGTGGAGAACATGGAATCCATGCTGCGCCGTCTGATCGGCGAGGACGTCGCCCTGCGCACCGACCTCGCGCCGGCCCTCGGGCGAGTCAAGGCCGATCCGGGCCAGATCGAGCAGGTCATCGTGAACCTGGTCGTGAATGCCCGCGACGCGATGCCGCAGGGGGGCAAGCTCACCATCGAGACCACCGAGGTCGAGCTGACGGAAGGCGATGCCCAGCAGCACGCGGGGCTGCGCCCCGGCCCCACCGTGGTGCTCGCGGTGTCCGATACCGGCACCGGCATGGACGAAGCGACCCGGGCGCGGATCTTCGAGCCGTTCTTCACCACCAAGGAGCAGGGCAAGGGGACGGGACTCGGCCTCAGCACCGTGTACGGCATCGTCCAGCAGAGCGACGGCGGCATCTCTGTCCACAGTGCCGCCGGCAGGGGGACGACCTTCAGGATCTACCTCCCGCGTGTCGAGGAGAGCGTGGAGATCGCCCCCACCCCCGAAGCTCCCATGCGAGCAGGGGGTGGAACGGAGACCGTCCTGCTCGTGGAAGACGAGGACGAGCTGCGGGCCGTCGTGCTGGAGACCCTCCAGTTGTACGGCTACACGGTGCTCGAGGCGGGTCACGGTGGCGAGGCCATGCTGATGGCCGAGCGCTACCCGGGCCCCATCCATCTCCTCCTCACCGACGTGGTCATGCCGACGATGAGCGGGGCGGATCTCGCGCGCCGGCTCGCCGCCGTCCGGCTCGAGATGAAGGTCCTGTTCGTCTCGGGCTACACCGACGACGCCATCGTCCACCACGGCGTGCTCGAGCCGGGCACGGCCTTTCTCGAGAAGCCCTTCAACCCCGAGCAGCTCGTGCGTCGCGTTCGCGAGGTGCTGAGCGGCCGAGACTAGAGCCGGGGGGCGACGTCGCTCGCGAGCTGCTCGAGGTGCTCCGCGTGGTCGAAGACGGGATTGAGCAGGAGCGACTGGGCGCCGGCGGCGATGATGGCGCGAAGACCCTCGGCGCATTCCTCCGCGCTGCCCCAGACCGAGACCTGCTCGGCCATCTCCCCTCGCCGATAATAGGCGGCGAACCACTCCGTGAGCCGCCGGCCGGCCCGCCCCTTGTCCCGATCTACCGCGATGTAGACACGCTTGCCGATGGGGAAGGAGGTGGGATCGCGTCGGGCGGCCTCCAGGAGCTTCCGGACCACCGAGACCTCATCCTTAAATACCGGCGTGGGAGAGGATCCCGCGCCCATGAAGCCCTGCCCCAGATCGACGGCGCGCTTGAGGGCGTCGGGATGGTGAGCGCCGAACCAGAGCGGCGGGTGCGGCTTCTGGATGGGCTTGGGCTCCATGGCGGCATGGTCGAGCTTGTAGAACTCGCCGTCGAACGTTACCTGCGGCTCGGTCCAGAGCCGGATCATGAGCTTGAGACCCTCCGTGAAGCGCGCGGCGCGGCGCATCGCCGTCATGCCGAAGGCGGGATAGAGCTTCTGCGCGGCGCCGAGCCCGACGCCGACGATGAGCCGGCCCTGCGACAGGTGATCGAGCGTGGCCAGGCTCTTGGCGGTGTGCACGGGGCTGCGGAGCGCGGTGAGCAGCACGGCTGCGCCCAGTCGCAGGCGTGTCGTGCAGGCCGCGGCAAAGGTCAGGAGCTCGATGGGCTCGTAGGTCTTGGCCGAGCCCAGGATCTGCTCCTGGACCCAGCCGCTCTCATAGCCGAGGGATTCCGCGCGGAGGAGAAAGTTCCGAATGCCGTCGGGGCCGACCGGCTCGTCCTGGAAGATCTGCGGAATCGCGATCCCCAACGCCACCCGCGACTTCATGCAATGACCTCATGCATTCGCAGCCTCAGTTGCAAGCTTCAAAAAGTCCTGCCGCTCCTTGGCCCCCGCCGATGCACATGGTGACCACGCCGTAGCGCGCCTTGCGCCGCAGCATCTCGTTGGCGATGGTGCCGACCATGCGCGAGCCCGTCATGCCGAAGGGATGGCCGATGGAGATCGACCCGCCGTTGAGATTGAGCTTCTCCATGGGGATGCCGAGCTTGTCGCGGCAGTACACCACCTGGGAGGCGAAGGCCTCGTTCAGCTCCCACACGTCGATATCGTCCATCTTGAGCCCCTGGCGCTTGAGGAGCTTGGGGATCGCGTAGATGGGGCCGATGCCCATCTCGTCCGGCTCGCAGCCGGCCACGGCGAAGCCGCGGAAGATGAGCTTGGGCTTGACGCCCAGGGCCTTGGCGCGGTCCATGGACATGAGGAGGGTGGCGGAGGCGCCGTCGGAGAGCTGGGAGGAGTTGCCGGCCGTCACCGTGCCCTGACCACTGTCCTTGTCGAAGTGCGGGGGCAGCTTGAGGAGCGCTTCCAGCGTGGTGTCCGGACGGTTGCACTCGTCCTTGTCCACGTAGTAGTCCTCCTTGCCCGCGATCTCGCCCGTCTTCTTGTCGACGATGCCGCGCACGACCTGAAGCGGGGCCAGCTCTTCCTTGAAGAAGCCTTCCTCCTGGGCGCGCGCCGTGCGCTGCTGGCTCACCAGAGAATACTGGTCCTGCATCTCGCGGGTGATCTTGTAGCGCTTGGCCACCACCTCGGCCGTGTCGCCCATGACCATGTAAATGCCGGGCTTCTTCTCCTTGACCCAGGGGTTCGGATCGCCGTCGCGCTTCATCATGCTGATGCTCTCGAGCCCGCCGCCGATGGCGGCCTCAGCCCCACCCAGCATGATCTGGTTCGCGGCCATGGCGATGGCCTGCAGCCCGGACGAGCAGAAGCGGTTGACGGTGGTGCCGGCCACGGAGGCGGGCAGCCCGGCCCGGATCAACGCCACGCGCGCCACGTTGCTGCCCTGGGGGCCGTTGGGCTGGGCGCAGCCGAGAATGACATCCTCGATCTCGGAGGAATCGAGACCGGGAACCTTGCCCAGCACGTCCTTGATGCAGTGAGCGGCGAGATCGTCCGGTCGGGTCATGTTGAACGACCCGCGGAAGGACTTGGCGAGCGGGGTGCGCGAGCTGGCGACGACGACAGCCTCTCTCATGGCGGCTCCTTTCTGAATCCGATGGTTCTGAATGCGATCGGTTGACGGGAGTATACGCCATTTTGCGGAAGCCGGCAGTTACAGGCTACGAGTCTGTCTCAGTAATCTGATGTCCTCGCGTGCACGATCGTTCCACTTCGAGCGCCGGCTTCGCCGGCGCAATCGGTTGGGGGGAGGCTTCGGAAGGGGGGCGAAGCCCCCCTCCGAGTTTGTCTAGGAGGCCTCGTCGCCCTCCCGAGCGCTCGGGCCGCCGTCGACCACGATGGTGGCGCCGTTCATGAAAGCCGAGGCGTCGGAAGCGAGAAAGATGCACGGGTAGGCGATCTCGTGGACCTTGCCCCAGCGCCCCATGCCCACGCGGCTCGCCACCGCATCGTAGGCCTTCTTGGCCACGGCCGGATCCTGCTTGGTCAGCACGCCCAGGTAGCCCTCCGTCTCGATCGGCCCCGGCGCGATGCAGTTGACGCGGATGCCCTGGCGTCCCCAGGCCATGCCGAGCGCGCGCGTGAAGTTGATCACGGCGGCCTTGGCCGCGCCGTAGTGGGACATCATGGTCGAGCCGTAGACGCCCGCGATGGAGGACACATTGATGATGACCCCGCCTCCGCCCTGGGCCATCATCTGCTTGCCCGCCCACTTGCAGCCGAAGAAGACGCCGTTGACGTTGATGCCGATCACCGCGTTCCAGCCGTTGGCGCTGATGTCCTCGACCTTGGAGCGGAAGGAGGCGCCGGCATTGTTGACCATGATGTCGAGGCGGCCCATCTCCTTCGCGGTGCGCTCGACGAGGGCCTTGACGGCGTCCTCCTGGCGCACGTCCACCGCCTCGCAGAAGGAGCGCCGCCCGAGCTTCTTGATCTCGTCCACCACGGGGTCGAGGTTTTCCTTCTTGCGGCTGCAGATGACGACATCGGCGCCGGCCTTGGCGAACTCGACGGCGATGGAGCGGCCGATGCCCACGCCGCCTCCGGTGACGATGGCGACCTTTTTCTCCAGCGAAAACGGCGACGCGGCCATGGTGCCTCCCGTGGGGACTTAGAGGTCTCCCGCTCCCTGAGGGGTTCGTGGAACGCGCGGATTATACCCAAGCGGCCGGCGCCGCGCTCTCGAAGCGCATGGCCAGACCGGTGTCCGGGTGACGGAAGCCGAGCCGCGTGGCATGCAGGCAGAGACGGCGAAAGGGGCCGGCCGGGCCTCCATGCTCGCGATCGCCGACTATGGGATGCTCCATGCTGGCAAGCTGGACCCGGATCTGCCGTCGCCGCCCCGTCCCGAGAGACAGCTCCAGGAGCGTGGTGGCGGATCCACGCGCGAGCACCCGATAGCGCGTGATGGCGGTCTTCCCCGCCGCGCCCGACGTGGCGCGAACCCGGAGACTCCTATCCTCCACGAGGCGACTCTCGAGCGTGCCGGACTCGCGGCGCACGTGCCCCTTCACGAGAGCGCGATACACGCGCTCCACCGTGCGCGCCTCGAACTGGGCCTGCAGGTGCTCCTTGGCCGCGGGCGACTTGGCGAAGACGAGCAGACCGGAGGTCTCGCGGTCGAGACGATGGACGATGAAGGGTCTCCCCCGCGGCCGGCCGCCCTCGAGATAGTCGCGGAGCAGTCGGTAGGCGGTGCGCGCACGCTCACGCTCGGTGGCCATGCTGAGCATTCCGGGCGGCTTGTCCACCACGATGATGGCCGCGTCTTCGTGGACGAGCTTGAGCTCGCGGGGGAATCGGAGGCCTCCGTGCCCGGCGAGCTCGACCTTGTCGACGTCGGCGATGGTCGCGCGGCCGTCGCGGCACACGCGGCCATTGACGTGGACCCGGCCGGACTCGAGCCACTGCTTGAGGCTCCGACCCGAGGCATCGGGGAACAGCGCGCGGAGCCGATCCGACAGCGTGGGCGAGGTCATTCCCCGCGAAGAACGCCGAGAGGTTTCCTCCCGAGGAGTCTCCAGGTGCCGAGGAAGCCCACGCCGAGGGCGAGAAGCGTTGCCCCGACCATGCCGGCGGCGACGATCAGCGGCGAGCCCGCTCCCACGCGGACGTCGAGGGCCCAGTGGAGGACGCCCCAGGCGAGGGCGGCCGCGAAGAGGGACCCGCAGAGCCCCGCCGCCATGCCGAGAAGCGCGTACTCCACGGCGAAGAGGCGCGCCACGAACCCGCGGGTGGCGCCCAGGGCCTTGAGGAGCACGCTCTGATAGAGCCGCTGATAGCGGCTGACGCCGAGCGCCCCCGCCGTGACGATCACGCCCGTGGCGACGCTGACCCCGGCCAGGAGCCGGATGGCCAGCGCGATCTGGTCGAGCACCCCGGAGAGGCGCTCGAGGACTTCGCGGACGGGGATGACCGTGATGTTCGGAAAGGCCGCGATCACGGCTGACTGGATGGCGCCTTCCTCCTCCGGCCTCGCGCGCGCCGTGGCCAGATAGGTGGCGGGCGCGGCGTCCAGGGCCCCCGGGGAGAAGATCACGAAGAAATTGGTATTGAAGCTCTGCCAGTCCACCTGCCGGAGATTGGCGACTCGCGCCTGCACCGTCACCCCCTGGATGTCGAAGCCGAGGGTGCCGCCTATCGTGATGCCGAGGCTCTTGGCGATCTCCTCCTCTACGGAGATCAGGGGCTCACGCCTGGCTTCCTCCTCGGTCCACCAGCGACCCGTCACGACCGTATTGTGCTCGGGCGGCCGGGCGCCCCAGGTCAGCACGTACTCGCGCGAGAGATACCAGGTTTCCTCGCGCAGGTGCCGGGGGGCATGGGCGACGGGCCTGCCATTGATCATGGCCAGGCGCGAGCGGACGACGGGGGTGAGGTCGGGCGGGCGGCCGGTTCGATCGGTGACGAGCTTCCGGAAGGGCTCGGCCTGATCGGGCTGGATGTCGAGGAAGAAGAAAGCCGGAGACCGTTCCGGTCCACGGTCGACCAGGTCAGCGCGCAGGCTTTGCTCGAGAAGGGCCACCGTCACGATGAGCATCACGGCCAGACCCAGGGAAACCAGCACCACGCCCGTGTGGGAATCGGGACGGTGGAGATTGCCCACGGCCTGACGCCAGGCGAGCGATCGGGCGCGCGGGAGCCGGCGGGCGGCATGGATCATGAGCCGCGCCGTGGCCCCGAGCAGGACCAGCGCGCCAGCCAGCCCACCCACGAAGAGCGCGCCGATCTTCAACGATCCCGCCTGCCAGAAGGCGAGAGCGGCCAGGCCCGCCACCATAGGTACCGCGGCCAGCCAAGGTCGCCGCCCTGGCAGCCGCGCCTCGACGTCGCGACGCAGGATCAAGGCCGGCGGTACGCGACGGATATCGAGCAGCGGCCACAGCGCGAAGAGCAGCGTGAGCCCCGTGCCCATGGCTAGCCCGGCCGCTACGGAACGAAGCGAGAGAGAGGCTTCGAGAGGAAAGGGGAGGAGCGGTGAGAGCGCGGGCACCAGGGCCCGCTGGAGCCCGGTGCCCAGCGCGGCGCCCAGCAGGCTGCCCGCGAATCCCAGGAGCACGGTCTGGAGGAGATAGGCAGCGAGGATCTGGCGCCACCCGGCGCCCAGGGACTTGAGCACGGCAATGGTGTCGAGCTTGCCGCGGACGAAAGTGCGCACGCTCGTGGCCACGCCGATGCCGCCCACCATGAGAGCGACCAGGCCGGTGAGGCCGAGGTAGACGGTGAGCTGGTCCCAGAAGCGGCGCATTCCCGGTTGCGCCTGCCCGTACGTGATGATCCGCACGGAGGGATCCGGCAGCCTCTCGGCGAGCGCCTCCTTGAAGGCCTCCGCGCTCGTGCCCATGGGAAGGCGGAAGAGCATCCGGTGACGGACGCGGCTGCCGGGCCGCACGAGGTGCGTGAGCGCGAGATCCTCGGGGGCGATCATCACGCGCGGCCCGAGCGAGAAGACACCCACGGCGCGGTCCGGCTCCTGGCGGATGACGCCGCTGATGAGAAAGTCGCCCTCGCCTATCCTCATGGCATCGCCCACGGAGAGCCCGAGCTTCTGCAGCAGAGACGGGTGAACGAGGGCCCGGCCATTGCCGACGAGCATGGCCAGCGGCCCTGCGGGCTCCGTCAAGAGCTCGCCGTAGAGCGGGTAGCCCGGCCTCACGGTCTTGAGCTCGACAACCTGGCTGCGTCCGGCCACGCTCGACATGGCGACCAGCTCGTGGAGACCGAGCGTCTCGACCCCGCCCCGCGCGAGCTCGCTCACCGCGGCTTCCGCGGGGACCGACAGCGGCTGGCTGCTTCGTATCTCGACGTCACCGCCCATGAGCGCGCGAGCCGAGCGGCCCACCGTGCGCTCGAGGCTCGCCGCGAAGCTCCCCACGGCGACGAGGGCGGCCACGCCCAGGGTGATGCAGGCGATGAGATACGAGAACTGGCGCGAGGCTCCCCGCGTCTCCCGCCAGGCCAGCCTCAGCGTGAACTTCACCTCTCAAGATCCCTCTCCCCTCTGGGGGGAGGGCCGCCATTCGAGCCGAGACACGGCCGAGCTGCCGCAGGTACGAGCGTGGCGAGGCGAGGACCGGTCAGTGAGGGGCCGTAGTCATCCCGCGCCATTGCTCATCTCGTCGCTGACGATGCGACCGTCGCGCAGGGTGATGACACGGGCGGCGAGCGCGGCCAGGGCTGGGTCGTGGGTCACCAGCACGAGCGTGCTGCCGAGATTGCGGTTGAGCGCGACGATCAGGTCGATGATCTGCTTGCCCGTGGCGGAGTCCAGATTGCCGGTGGGCTCGTCGGCCAGGAGCAGGGACGGTCGCCGTGCCACCGCGCGGGCCACGGCCACCCGTTGCTGCTCTCCCCCGGAAAGCTGGACGGGATAGTGATGCCCGCGCTCGGCGAGCCCCACCTCGTCGAGGAGAGAGCGGGCCCGGTCCATGGCGCCGGCCTCGCCGCTGAGCTCGAGAGGCACGGCCACGTTCTCGAGGGCGGTCAGGGTCGGAATGAGGTGAAAGGACTGGAACACATAGCCGATGGTGTCGCGACGGAAGCGGGCCAGCTCGTCTTCACCGAGCGAGGTGATCTCGACGCCCCGCACGGTGACGTGGCCGGTGGTGGGGCGGTCGAGGCCCGCCATGAGTCCGAGCAGGGTCGACTTCCCGCTGCCCGAAGGGCCGGCGATGGCCACAAACTGCCGGGCGGGCACCTCCAGCGTGATGTCGGTCAGCACGTCCACGGGCCGGCCGCCGCTTTCGAGGCGCATGCTGAGCCCGCGCACCGTGATCATGATGACAGCCATACTACACACGCAGAGGATCGGCTGCAGCCGGAACAGACGGCGGAGTGCGTCGGGCAGATAGGGCGGGCACCTCGGGGTGCTGCTGCCGAACCAGGGGCACCCAGCTCGGGCTTGAGAACCCGGGAGTCGTTGGTTATGTTACCGTCGTGCGGTGCCCCGGTCGACTACCATCGCGGCAGCATCTGAGGAGGATCCCATGCTGAGACGATTGCCCCTGGGCGCTGTTTTGCTCGTCTGCCTCCTCGCGCTCATCATCCAGGCCCCGGCCGGCTCGGCCCAGGACCTCGTGGCCAAGGGCCGGGCGCTGTTCAACGACACCAAGCTCTCGGCTGACGGCAAGTATTCGTGCGCGTCCTGCCACCCCGACAACGGCCACACCGACAACAGGACGTACATCGGCGTGGAAGTCGTGAAGGACGGCGATCCCAAGGGCCGGAGCACGCCGACGCTCTGGGGCGTCGGCACTCGCGCGGCCTACTCGTGGGCCGGCACCGCGCCGAGTCTGTCGGCGAACATCCGCGGTATCATCGTGAACCGCATGAAGGGGGCCGAGCCCTCCCCGGAGACGCTGGAGGCGCTGGTCGCCTACGTGCGGTCGCTCGACTACCCCGCGAATCCCTATCTCAAGGCGGACGGTTCCCCGACCGACGCGGCGCCCGCGGCCGCCAAGCGCGGATACCAGATCTTCACCGTGAAGGCCGGGTGCAAGGCGTGCCACCTGCCGCCCGTCTACGACAAGAAGGATCTCGAGGACGTGGAGTCGGGCGGGAAGTTCAAGGCGCCGTCGCTACGGGTGGTCTCCCGCACCGCCCCCTACTTCCACGACGGGCGGTTCGCGACCCTCGAAGAGACGGTGCGCTTCATGTGGAGCTACATGCAGAAGGCCGGCACGACCGAGAAGCTGACAGACGGCGACCTGCGCGACCTCGTGGAGTTCCTGAAGATCCTCTGACGCCGGGATTAGCGGAACGCCGGGGCGATCTCCGTGATGAAGCGGTCGAGGTCGCGGCGCAGCTCGGGTAGCGGCCGGAACATGCTCGGGATGAACAGCACGCCGCAGCCGGCGGCCTTGGCCTGCTGGAGCTGCTCGCGGATCTGCTCCGGCGTCCCGGCCAGGCAGGTGTCGCGCGCGTCGGCAGCGTGACGGCCCATGCGCGTCTCGATCGTCTTTGCGAGCGCCTCGACCTCTTCCTTCTTGTCGGTGATCGAGCAGCGGACAAAAAGCTGACAACGAGCAGGGACGCGCGCTCAGGCTGCTGCACAGAGCCCTAAAATTGCTGCGGTTCGCAGCCCGCGCCGGAGCAGGTGAGTTGTCCATACTACACTAGCGATATGCGCCGACTCTGGGCGGTGGTCCTGCTCGCCGTCTCCGTGGTCTCTCTGTCCGCCGCTCCGCTCGCCGCCGAGCCGCACGTCATCGTCGCCTTCGGCGACAGCCTCACGGCCGGCCTCGGCGTCAAGCCCGAGGATTCCTATCCCTCGCGTCTCGAAGCGCGCCTGCGCGCCGCGGGCTATGACTATCGCGTCGTCAATGCCGGCGTCTCGGGGGACACCACGGCGGGCGGCCTGCGCCGCGTGGACTGGGCGCTCCGGAGCAGGCCCGAGATCGTCATCGTGGCCCTCGGCGCGAATGACGGCCTCCGGGGCCAGGAGCTCAAGAGCGTGCGGGTCAATCTCGAGGCCATCGTGGCGCGTTTCCAGAAAGCCGGGGCGCACGTGCTGCTGGCCGGGATGGAGATGCCGCCCAACTACGGGGCCCGCTACACGGCCGACTTCCGCGCCCTCTTCGCGGAGGTGGCGCGCAAGCGCGGCGCGACCTTCATGCCCTTTCTCCTCGACGGCGTCGCCGGCAATCCGCAGCTCAATCAGGTCGACGGCATCCATCCCACGGCCGAGGGCTACGCCGCGGTCAGCGATCGCCTCTGGCCGTATCTCCAGCCCCTGCTCAAGCGGTAGATGGCTCGGAGGGGGGCTCCGCCCCCCTTCCGAAGCCTCCCCCCGACGCAGTGCGAGCCGCAGGACGTCGCGGGGCTGGGGCCCCGCCCTCCGAGGCGAGCAATCCGAGAACTGCGCCGGCAAAGCCGGCGCTCGAAGCGGACCATTCCTGCTCGCCAGACCTGTGAAATGCTTTGACAAGCCCCTGCTCGGACGTCAGGCGAGCTTGGGGTAGCCGGCGGCCTCCGCCGCGCGCTGGCGCTCCAGGAAGACTTCGAGGTCGGCGGGGTTCACGCGTACGAAGCGCGTGAGGAGGAGCTCATCGAGGGTGGCGGCAATCTCGGGAGCGGCGTGAGCGTCCAGCAAGGCCCTGGTCATTCGCTCCCGCGCGTCCGCGTCCACCATGGGCGAGGCGACGAGGGGCGCGCTGGGCGCGGTGATGGTGGTGGCCACCACCCTCACGCGCTCCGCCCGCTCCGAGCGGTGGCGCCGCAGTAGGTCGAGCGCGTATCCGTCGACGGGCCCGACGTCCGCTCGGCCCTCGATCACCGCGTCGATGACGGGCACCTGGCGATGGAGGGGACCGAGCAAGCGCCCGTAGAGCGTGGGCCGCGACGGGCTGCGGTACGGGAGGAGGTGGAAGCGCGCGGCGTTGTAGCCGGAGTGCGAGTGCTCGGCAGAATACGCGAGGCAGCCGCCGAAGGTGTCTTCGATGGTTCGGTAGGCGCTCTCCGCCCGTACGATGAAGTCGGTGACATAGACGGGCTGGCCCCCATAGCGCGGCGGCGAGGGCACCGGCGCCGCCAGCAGGTGAGGTCGGTCGCTCCGCAGCGCCCATGGATATCCGCACATGAACACGCAGCCGAGGTCCTCGCGCGCCCACAGGTCGTCGAGCGAGACAGGGTCGGCGAGGTTGAGCACCTCGAGCGATACCCTCGCGCGGGCCGACACCCACTCGAGCAGCCTCTGCCAGGCCGCGGTCAGCGAGGGCGACCACGAGTACATGCGTGCCGAGGCGACGGGGAAGGTCTGCACGGCGGGGCTCATCGGTACTCCCGGGCCTGGCGAATCACCGCCGGCTGGTCGAAGCGATTGATCTCGTCGACGAGCGCGTTCGTGAAGACCTCGCTCGCGTCCACATTGCCCTGGATGAGCCCCTGCTCCTGGTAGATGGCCTTGAGACGGTTCCACTGCGCGGTCGAGGAAGATCCCCAGCGCTTGTCGTCGCGGTTGTCCACGCGCTGGGTCTCGAAGCGGGCATTGAACACGTGGATGGATTCGCGAAGGGCGCGCGCCTCGTCGGCGATCTGGGGCCGCGTCTGCGGATACATCTTCCAGTGCATGCGGACGGCCGCGGGGGGATTGGTGAGCCCGAAGAGCGTGGCCTTGGCCATGCCCCGGCCGAAGGCCACCGCCACGTCGGGATGCTGGGCGAGGTAGTCGTCGCGGGCGATGACGACCTGACCGAGGAGATCCTTGAGGAAGGGCGCGGTGATCTCGCGGAACTGGAGCCCGAGATTCTCCAGACCCGCCTGGAAGTCACCCCAGAGAGCCATGGCATCGATGTTCTTCTGACCGAGGGCGAGGGCGGCGGGCGCCCCGATGCCCACGGCCAGCCACTTGACGTCGCGGTCGGGGTTGAGCCCGCCCGAGGCCACGATGGCTCGGGCCACCGGGACGGCACCCGAGCTCAACGCGGAGACACCGATCGTCTTGCCTCGAAGATCCGCCGCCGTCTGGATCGGGCTGTCCTTGGGGACGACGACGCGGAAGATGGTGACGCTGTTCACCACGTAGAACGACTTCACCTTCACGCCCTTTTCGCGAGCCATCAGCGCGACCTCCGGACCCACCGTGACGAACTGGACATTGCCGGCGGCGAGCTGCTGGAGACCGGCGGTGGAGCCTTCCAGCGAGGTCACTTCCATGTCCACGCCTTCAGTGGTCCAGTAGCCGAGCGTCAACGGGATCGAGGTGTGGGCGGAGAGGGCGACCGAGATGTTCTTGGTGGTGACGGTATAGATGGCCTTCTGCCGGGGCTTGTCCTGACCGAGCGAGCCCGTCACCAGGCCCGCCACGGCCAGCACACCGAGCGTGAGGATCGATAGTCGTTTCATTTACTTACTTGCTCGCGGCGAGGAAGGTCTTGGCCTGCTTGAGCTCGGGACGCTCCGAGTCGGCGGGGCGGGCCAGAGCCAGGAGCCTGGTGTAGAAGGTCCGCGCCTTGGCGCGGTCGCCGGAGAGCTCGGCGGCTCGCGCCACCCCGGCGATGGTCTTGAAGCGGTTCGGCGCGCGCTCGAGCGAGGCCTCGTACTCGCGCACGGCGGCCCCCGGCTGGCCGAGCTCGATCAGGAGATCTCCCAGGAGCTCGCGCGCGGTGGCGATCGGCCCCGGCGTGATGTTGTGCTTCTCGGTGGCGTCCTCGGTCTCGGCGGCCGAGCGCGCGAGCCCAAGGGCCGCCTCGTTCTGCCCTTCGGCGCGCGCCACCCAGGCCGCGGCGGCCCGGCGCTGGATCTCGACCTGCTCGGCCCAGTAGGGATCTTTCAAGGCGTCCCGGAGGGTGGCGAGCTTCTCCACGTCCGCGCGCGCCTGCGCGGCCTGACCGCTGCGGGCGGCTCCGATCGCGCGGGCGAAGTAGATCATGGACTCGGTGTGGGGGAAGCGGTTCGGCCGAGGCTCGATGGCCGCGGCCTCCGCCCAGCGTCCTCGCTCCATGGTCCAGCGCGCCTCGATGGCGGCCATGGCAAAGTGCGCGGTGGGCCGCCCCGAATCGTACTGCTTGGCCGCGAGGTCGCTCACGATGCCGCGCGCCTCGTCGACGACGCGCTTGGCCTCGGCGTCCTGCGCCTGCTGCAGGTAGGCGTACACGAGGTAATCGAGCGCGTGCATGCGGTCATCGGGATTGCCGCGGGCCTTCTCCGCCGCGGCGGCGGCGATGTTACCCTGGATGGTCTCGGGCCACATGCCGAGGAGCACGTAGGTGTGCGACGGCATGTGGAGAGCGTGCGGCACCGAGGGCGCGAACTTCGCATAGCGCCCCGCCGCCGGCACGGCCCGCTGCGCGAGCGAGGGGTAGTCGTAGGCGTGGATGATGTAGTGCGCGGCGCCGGGATGATCCGGCTGCACGGCAAAGATCTTCTCGGCGATCTCCGCGGATCGCTTCTGCTTGGCGTAGGTGCGATCGTGGGGATCGGCGGTGGCCTGAAGGGCGAGGGCGTAGAAGGCCTGCGCCTCCCGATCTTGAGGATAGCGGGTGAACACCAGCTCCATCGCCTTCTCGTAGGCGGCGGCGCGCGTGCGGTGATCGAGGCGATCCGAATCCTTGAAGAAGGCGTCCGCGGCCGCGATGTAGTCTCGCTCGCGCGGCGTGGGGTTTCCGACCGTCTTGGCCTTCTCCATCGCTTCGACGCCTCGCTTGAGGGCGGCGGGGGCCGGAGGAGACCATATCTGGTACCACTGGCTCATGGCGATGCCCCAGTAGGCGATGGCGCAGTCCGGGTCGGCCTGGGTCACGGCGGTGAAGGCCCTCGCGGACTCCAGGTACCAGAAGGAGTGCAAGATCGCCACCGCCTGATCGAAAGCCTTCTGCACCGCCGGCTTGCACGAGACCGGGAAGCTCACCTTTCCGATCCGGTCCGACGGGTCGATCCCTTGCTGTGACCATGTCGTGGGCACCGTCAGCGCCAGGACGGCCACGATCGCGACAAGCCCCACCGCAGTCTTTTTCATTCGGGTCAGCCTCCTTGGACCAAGCTCGTTGACGCGATCTTAGTGACGGCGACGACCGAAGGCAAGGCTACTCCGAGTTTCCTAGACGCGGAAGGAGGCGTGCTCCACTGTCCATTGCTTGAGCAGATCCGCGTCGGGCTCCTGGGCGATGCCCGGCACGCGCGAGGTGGCGACCTCGCCGCGGCCGCTCAGGACGATCTCGGGCTTGCCGATGTCGTTCTTGTAGAAGTACGACGAGGGGAAGATGTCGCCGGGATAGGTGAAGTTGGGGAGGGTGGCGAGCTCGGCGCAGATGGCGCCGCCGATGGCGCTCTCGAGCATGCCGCCGATCCAGCAGGGGATCCCGTGCTCGGCGCAGAGAGCCTGGATGTCCCTCGATGCCGTCAGACCGCCCACGCGGGCCATCTTGATGTTGACGACCTTGCAGCTTCCTAGTCGGATGGCCGCCTGGACATGGGTCAGGCTGAGCGCGCTCTCGTCGAGGCACACAGGCGTCTCGATCCGCTTCTGCAGGTCGGCGTGGTTGATGAGGCTCATCCCATCGTCGGCGAGGGGCTGCTCGATCATGGCCAGGCGATGGCGGTCGAGCTTGCGAAAGAGCTCGGTGTCCGCCGGCGTGTAGGCGGCGTTGCAGTCGATGTGGAAGGTGAAGTCGGGGAAGGTGGAGCGGACGGCCTCGACCATGTTCAGATCCCAGCCCGGCCGGAACTTCAGCTTGATCCGCGGGAAGCCTGCGTCGATGGCGCCCTGGATCTTCTCCATCAGGATGTCGAGGGAGTCCTGGACGCCGAAGTCCGCCCCCACCGCGACACGATCGCGGGAGCCGCCGAGGGCGCGGTGCAGGGGCAACCCGCGCCGCTTGGCGTCCAGTACCCACCACGTGATTTCCAGGGCGGCCCGGGCGAACTGGTTGCCCTTGATGAAGCCAAGGCGATCCAGGAGGTCCTGGACGGAGGCGATCTCCTGCCCGATGATGCGCGGGGCCATCAGCGCGCGGAGGGTGTGGAAGGTGCCCGTGGTGTGCTCCGCGGAGTAGGAGGGGACATACGGCGGGCAGCTTTCGCCCCACGCGTACTGCCCCTCGCTCTCCATGCGCACGAGCATGGTCTCCGTGTAGAGCTGGTCGCCGTAGGACGTGCGAAAGTTGAAGGCGAGCGGGAGCTTCACCCAGTAGATGTCGAGGCCGTCGATCTTCATGTGCCTGCGATGGTAGTCAGAGCGCCCGTCAAATTCAAGCGGTCCCGGTTGACGGTGTGGAGGGGCTCTGGCACGATGGCGGCCACTCGACGGAGCCACTCATGACTTCCCAGAGCTTCGATCTCATCGTGATCGGCGGAGGTGTGTTCGGGCTCAGCGCGGCCTTGGCGGGCGCGCGTCGCCGCCGGCGCACGCTCGTCGTGGATCGCCGCGTCGTGCCGAATCCGATCGCCGCCTCCTACGGCCCCTCGCGAAAGATCCGCTCCACCTATCTCGACGCCCACTACACGCGCCTGGCGCTCGAGGCCATGGCGGGCTGGCGGCGCATCGAAGCCGAGACGGGCCGGGAGCTCTATGTCGCCGTGGGCAACCTGAACGTGAGCGACGGCGGGGCGGAGGCGCACCTCGAGGAGCTCGAGCGCAACGCCCGGCGCGCCGGCGCCAAGGTCCGCTGGCTCGAGGCCGCCGACCTCCGGCGTGAGTTCCCACAGTTCCGCCCGGGGAAGCGCGCGCTCCTGGAGGAAGAGGCGGGCTTTCTCCGCGCCACGGACTGCGTGGCCGCCCTCCGGGCCCTCGGCGAGAAGGCGGGCGTCCAGTTCGCCACCGAGCGGGAGGCGGGCATCGAATCGAGCGGTGGAGGCGTCGAAGTGCGCGCAGGCGGCGCGACGTACCGCGCGCCACAGATCGTGGTCGCCGCCGGCGGCTGGTCGAAGCGGCTTTTTCCCGAGCTTGGGCGCGCCCTCTGGCAGTGCCAGCAGGGCATCATGTATCTGGAAGGCGTGCCCGCGCCGTTCTGCCGGCCCGCCTTCGTGCCCTACTCGGCCGCCGACACGGGCTTCTATGGCTTCCCCGCCGAGCCGGGCCGCGTCGGCCTCAAGCTGGCCCGGCATCTCGTCACCGATCCCATCGACGATCCCGACTTCGACCGCCGGACGACCCCATCAGGCTTTGTCGAAGCCGCCACCGAGTTCGTCGGGAGCTGGTTCGGCCTCGATCCGAAGGACTACCGGGTCAGCTGCGATAGCTGCATGTACAACCTGTCCACGAGCAATGACTTCCTCCTCGACTTCCATCCGCAGTGGCCAGGCGTGTTTCTCGCCACCGCGGGATCCGGCCACGGGTTCAAGTTCGGCTCGATCCTCGGCGAGATCGTCCTCGATCGTCTGGACGGCCTCGCGAACGACCGGTGGTCGCCCCAGTTCTCCTACGCGTCTTTCCTCGCGGCGGGCTCGCGGCCCCGACTGCTCTGACCGCCGGCGTCACACCACGCGCGCGGCTCTGAGCTCCGCGATCTCCGCCGGCGACATGGCGAGAAGGCCCTCGAGCACCTCGTCGGTGTGCTGGCCGAGGGGCGGTCCCGCGTGCGTGACACGGCCCGGGGTGGCGGAGAGTCGCGGAATGACCGCGGGCTGCGCGAGCGGTCCCACCTTGGACGGCACCTCGATGATGGTCTGCCGCTCTCGATAGTGCGGGTCCGCGAAGATGTCGGCCATGCTCATGATCGGGGAATGAGGGATGTCGTGGCCCTTGAGCCCTTTGATGGCCTCGTCGAGGCGCCGCGCCTTGAACCACGCCTCGACCATTCCGAGAATCTCCCCCATGTTGGACGCGCGCCCTTCGTGGCTCGCGTACCGCGGGTCTTTCGGCAGATCCGGCTGCCCGAGCATGACACAGAGCCGCTCGAAGAGGTGCTGGGCCGGCGTCGTGAAGACTATCCACCGCCCGTCCGACGTGGCGAAGGCGCCGCCCGGCCAGCCAGAATGCTGGATGCCGCCGCGCTCGCGCACCACGCCCTGACGGCCATAGAAAGTGGGCGTGTATTCGAGGATGCGGAAAACCGACTCGTAGAGGGCGGCATCGATCCACTGGCCTTCGCCCGTATGGTCCCGGTGGCGGAGGGCCGCCATGACGCCGAAAGCCGTGAAGAGCCCCGTCAGATAGTCGGGATAGACGGGCGTGGGTCGCGACGGCGGCCGGTCGGCGGGGCCATTGAGAAACCACGTGCCTCCGAACGCCGAGGCGATGGCGGCAAAACCGGGGCCCTGGCGGAGTGGTCCCGTCTGCCCGAAGGCCGTGATGCGCGCCATGATCAGCGACGGGCGGAGCCGGTGGAGTTCCTCCCAGCCCAGCCCCCACGATTCCAGCACACCCGGCCGGAAATTCTCGAGCACGACGTCACAGAGCGGCACGAGGCGCCGCACGATGCCCTGCCCTTGCGGCGTGCGCAGGTCGAGGGTGACGACCTTCTTTCCGCGATTGTCGACGGCATACCAGTAGTTGACTCCGTCCTCGGTGGGCCCAAGCCGGCGGAGGTCGTCACCCTTGCCCGGCAGCTCGGTCTTGATGACCTCGGCGCCGAACTCCGCCATGAGGGCGCCGCAGAAAGGGCCGGCCACGATCTGGGCCAGCTCGAGGACGCGGATGCCGGTCAGGGGCAGGGGGCCGTCGGTCATGGCGAACGGGCGGCATTGTAGCAGAACCTACGGGTGGCAAGGTCCGAGCCTGTTTCCAGACCAGGCCCTGCGAACGGCGGGACCTCAGCCGTTCGCGAGATGGTCCACGAGCCAGCGCGCGGTGCGCAGAAGGCGCGCGTCGCCGTGGCGCGGGCCGACCATCTGGACGCCGAGAGGAAGCTCGTTCGCGCCCTGCATGAGGGGCACGCTGATGGCGGGCATGCCGCAGAGCGTCCACAGCGAGCAAAAGGCCGGATCTCCCGTGGAGTCGAGCCCCGCCGGCGCGGTGCCGGTGGAAGCGGGAGTCAGGATGGCGTCATAGCGCTGAGAGAAGAGCTCGGCGAATCCCTCGTGGAGCTCGGGCAGGTGGGAGAGGGCGGCCAGATAGTCGAGGGCGCGCGTCGCGCGGCCGCGCTCGATCCGCGGCCGAATCGACGCGGACAGGTGAGCGCGACCTTCGTTCCACTCCCGGGTCAGGTTCGCCGCCAGCTCGACTTCCATGATCGTCCGATGCCAGTCGAGCGCCGCGTCCACCCCGCTGGACAGCTCGATCTCTTCCACGCGATCGCCCAGGCGATCCGTCAGCTCCGCGAAGGCTTCCTGGGCATCGCCGGCCACGCGATCCCAGCGAGCGGTCTTGACGAAGGCGAACATGGGCGGCAGGGGAGGCTCCTCGGCCGCCACCTCCGCGAAGGGAATGCGCGCGCGCGGTCGTGTATCCGGATCGCGCTCGTCGTAGCCCACGAGCAGCGAAGCGAGCAGCGCGATGTCCTCGATCGTGCGCGCGAAGAGCCCGACGTGATCGAGCGTGCGAGAGATCATGAACATGCCGTGGCGCGGGATGAGGCCATGGGTCGGCTTGAAGCCATACACGCCGCAGAACGACGCCGGCCGGATGGTGGAGCCGCCCGTCTGGCTCCCCAGGGCGAGCGGCACCATGCCGGCGGCCACGGCCGCGGCCGAGCCGCTGGAGGAGCCGCCCGGCGTGTGCGCGGGATTGTGCGGATTTCGCGTCTTGTTGGGGAAGGCGCCGGCAAACTCCGTGGTCACCGTCTTGCCTATGATGACGGCACCCGCCCCGCGCAGCATGGACACCACCGGCGCGTCGCGCGATGGCGTGCGACCCGCGTGGAGCGGAGAGCCGTTCTCGGTCGGCATGTCCGCGGTATCGATGATGTCCTTCAGGCCCACGGGAATGCCGTGTAGCGGGCCAAGGGGCCGACCCCCGAGCCGCCATTCGTCCGCCGCGCGCGCCTGCCCGAGCGCGTACTCCGGATCCAGAAAGGCCCACGCCTCGATCCGCCCATCGGTCTCACGCACTCGGGCCAGACAAGCCTCGACCAGTTGCTCCGACGAGATCACGCCATCCCGGATCAACCGCGCCCCATCCGTAGCCGACAGCGCATACAGGTTACTCAGATCCATCGAGCTTTCTCCTTCAGCGACTGAATTCTACGCTCCGAGCGGCGGCTTTGCCGCCGCAATCGAAGAATTGGGGGGAGGCACGGAGGAGCGCGCCGCAGGCGCGCGACGACGGTCGGAAGGGGGGCAAAGCCCCCCTCCGAGTCATCGACGAAAGTCCCCCTCCGGGGATTACTTCCCATACAGGAACTCCGGCAGCCAGAGGCTCATGCCCGGCCAGATGTACATGAACACGAGGCAGATGCACACGATGATCATGTACGGCATCATGCCCGCGAAGATCTGGTTGAGCGTCACGTGCTTCGGCGCCACCCCCTTGAGATAGAACGCCGACATCGCCACCGGCGGCGAGAGGAACGCGGCCTGGAGATTGACCGCGACCATGGTGCCGAACAGGATGGGATCGATCTTGAAGTGGCTCAGCAGCGGGATGAAGATCGGGCAGAAGATGATGATGATCTCCGTCCACTCGAGCGGCCAGCCGAGAAGGAAGATGATCACTTGGGCCACGAACATGAACCCGAGCGGCGAAAGGTTCATGCCCAGCACCCACCGCTCGATCAGCGACTGGCCGCCGTGCAAGGCGAACACGGCGGAGAACAGCGCCGAGCCCACGAACAGCCAGCACACCATCGCCGTCGTCTTGGCGGTCAGGAAGGTCGCCTGCCTCAGGTTCTCGCGGAGCTCCGCGGAGGTCCTGAGATACCAGAGCCCGGGCACGACGGTCCCCACGAGCGTCCCGCCGATCGAGCCCGCCACGACCAGGGATGCCCAGTCCTCGCCCTGCCACCACCCGAGGGCAACGCCGATGATGAATCCGACCAGGCTCCACCACAAGACCTGCCGCAGATACTTCGCCATCACGGCAAGGTACATCGCGCCGAGGGCCCCGATCGCCGCCGACTCCGTGGCGGTACAGATGCCGAACAGGATCACCGCAAGGACCACCACGGTGAGCACCCCGAGCGGCACCACCGATGCGCACAGCTCCTTCAGGATCTCGAGCTGCTCGCCGTCCATGCGCCAGAAGTAGAAGAGGAGCAGGAACCCCGAGACCGCCGCCAGTCCCCAGAACCAGGCGTAGAAGTGCTCCGGGATCCTCCCCGCTCCCGACGCCAACGTAGGGTCCCTGAGTGACGTCATCTCCTCGGGCGGTCCCTCGGCCTTCGGTCGGTTCTCCGCCGGCTCCGCCGCGGATTCCGCGGTGCCAAGCTCCTGCGGTTTCTCCTCGGCCGGTGCCCCCTTCGCGGCGGGCGCCGCGGGGACGGCCTTGGCCGGCTCCGCCGGCGCGGCGGCTATCGCCACCTCGGGCGCGTTGTAGATGACCACGTACCACCACCCCGCGACGAAGGTGCCGACGGTCAACAGCAGCGGCACCGACAGCACGAGCAGGTTCTTGGCAATCACGTCGTAACCGGCCGCGCCCTTCAGCAGGGCCGGACGAAACACGCTCGCCACGAGGCCCGGGACGACGCTCCGCGACCGGCCGCGCTCGAGTCCTTGAAGCCAGTCCGGCACCGCCACGCGGTACTGGTCGGGCCGGAGCTTCGGGGCGATCTTGGAGTTGATGATCGCCCAGCCGAGGATGTAGACGAGGTAGAGGGAGGTCAGGAAGAACCCCGGCAGCATCGCGGCCGCGTAGAGCTTGACGATGGACTGCCCGGCCACCGCGGCATAGACGATGATCATCACGGAGGGCGGGATCAGGATGCCCAGCGTGCCGCCCGCGGTGATGACGCCCGAGGCGAGCTTCACGTCGTAGCCTGCGTTGAGCATCGGGCGCAGGGAGATGACGCCCATGAGGACGACCACGGCGCCGACGATGCCGGAGGCGATCCCCCAGAACGCGGACACCAGCATGGTGGTCACGGCGAGCGAGGCGGGAACGCGCCGGAAGGCGAGCTGGACGCTGTGGAACATCTTGTCCACCAGCGCCGCCCGCTCCATGACATAGCCCATGAAGACGAACAACGGGATCGACAGCAGGACGTCGTTGGTCATCACGCCGTACGTCCGCTGCGCGATGAGATCGAAGATGCGGTTGTCGTACCAGTGCGCGCCCGGGATCCAGAACGCGATATAGCCGAAGACCATCCCGAGGCCCATCAGGGTGAAGGCGGTGGGAAAGCCCATCATGATCGCGATCACGATGAGCCCCAGCATGGTCAGGCCGAGCGACGGGTCGCTCATGAATCCTTCCGCTCGTCCTCTTTGACCGCCCGCTCGTGGATCACGCCCTCTTCCATCACGCTGCGGTGGCGGGCGGCCTCGTCGATGGCGTGCGCCGTCTCCAGGGCCGCCCGCCGCGACTCCTCGTCCACGTACTCGCTGCGCCCGAGCTGGGTCTCCACGACATCGATCTCTTCCACGTCCTCGAGCCGCACGGGCCAGGCCCCCGTGCGCAGGCACATGATGCAGCGGGCGATCTCAGCCAGCCCCTGGAGCATGACCAGGGCGCCCGCGACAGGGATCACCGTCTTGAACTGGTAGACGGGCGGCCCCTCCGCGGTCACGGTGGAATGCTCGTGGATGCGCCAGGAGTCGGCCGCGAAGCCGCCCCCCGCGTAGATCAGCCCGATCATGCAGGGGACGAAGAAGAGCAGGTAGAGGGCCAGATCGAGAGCCGCCTGGCCGCGCGGCTTCATGTAGATGTAGACGAAGTCGGCGCGCACGTGACCCGCCGCGGCCAGAGTGTAGGCGCCGCACATCATGAACAGCGTGCCGTACAGCATGCTGTTCAAGTCGAAGATCCAGGCCGTCGGAGCGTTCAGGATGTAGCGCTTGAAGACTTCGAGCGATACCACGAAGGTCAGGGCCACGATGAGCCAGGCGAAGGCCTTACCCGACCAGTAGCTGACGTGGTCGATGGCCCCGAGCAGGCGCTGGGCGTTCATGCGAGCAGAAGCGAGGCCAGCCGTCCGGCGTGCACCGGACGGCTGGCCTTCCCTGAAGACGTCACGGAAAGTCAGCTCTTCTTGTCAGCGGGCTTGGCGGCCGGCTTTGCAGCAGCCTTGGCGAAGTAGTGGTTGTAGGCCATGCGGCGGCTGACGTTGGTGTCGAGGTCCCACTTCACCGCCCGTGCGGCGAACCCCTTCTGCGACTCGGCGATTTCCTTGAACATCGGGTTCTGAGCCGCATACTTGGTCTCGACCTGGTCGAAGATGTCGAGCTGCTTCTGCAGCACCGAGTCCGGGGTCTTGTAGAACCTGACCTTGTCCTTGGTCTGCAGCTCGATGTAGTCCTTCGAGTAGCGGTCGATCGACTTCCAGGCCATGTCGGCCGAGGCGGCTTCGACGGCGTTCTCGATGATCGCCTTCATCTTGTCCGGCAGGGCGTCGAACTTGGTCTTGTTGAACGTGATCTCGAGCTGCTCGGCGTTCTGGTGGTAGCTCTGCAGCATGCACACCTTGGAAACGTCGGCGAAGCCGAGGATGCGGTCGGAGGTCGCGTTGTTGAACTCGGCGGCATCGAGGAGCCCCCGGTCCATGGCCGGCACGATCTCGGCGCCGGGCAGCGCGTTCACCGCTGCGCCCAGGCCCTGGAAGAGATCAATGGAGATGCCCACGGTGCGGAACTTGAGCCCCTTGAAGTCGTCTGGCTTGGTGATCGGCTTCTTGTACCAGCCGAGAGGCTGGGTGAACATCGGGCCGTAGGGGAAGGACACGACGTTGATGCCGATCGACTGGTAGAGCTTCTGCAGCAGCTGCTTGCCGCCGCCGTACTTGTGCCAGGAGAGCAGCATGTTGGCGTCCATGCCGTAGGCGGGACTGGACCCCCACAGAGCCAGCGCCGTCTGCTTGCCGTAGTGGTACACGAGCACCCCGTGACCGCCGTCGAGCGTGCCCTTCGACACCGCGTCGATGAGGCCGAAGGCCGGCACCACGGCGCCCGCCGGCAGCACGTCGATCTTGAGGTCGCCGCCGGTCATGTCGTTGACCTTCTTGGCGAAGTCGTTCGCGTACTCGTGGAAGATGTCCTTTTGCGGCCAGGTGCTCTGCCATCGCATCGTGATGGGCCCCTGCGCCTTGACGACCGTCGGGAAGCCGAGGGCGGCCGTCCCCGCCGCGGCCATGGCCGCACCTTTCAGGAACCTGCGACGTGGCGATTCGGTCGTGGTCTGCGGATCGCTCATGCGGCACCTCCTCGTGCGCGGAACGTGGTGTGAGCGGTCGTCATCACCGACAAAGTATGCGTCCAGCCTAACTCAGGCTTCCCGGGTTGCCTCCCCGCCGGCCCTGCGAGCCGCGGGTATTCTAGCCGCCGCCCCCGCCCCCGTAAAGCAACTTCCGGCGGGCATTCCGGTTCCCGAGAGTGTCTGGTGGAGCCTCGGAGGCCGGCCAGGATAGTTGCCTCAGGACGGCTTCCCGACTACCATGTGACGCGTCATCCAAGCTGACACCGCCATCCCCTGAGGGGGGTTCATGACCACCACGACTCACGTATTCTCGCTGGACGCCAAGTACACCCAGGAGGAAGGGCGCGTCTTCCTCTCGGGCATCCAGGCGCTGGTCAGGCTGCCCCTGGACCAGCATCGTGCCGACCAACGCCGGGGGCTCCGCACCGCCACCTTCATCTCCGGCTACCGCGGCTCGCCGCTCGGCGGCTTCGACCAGACGCTCGAGCGCGAGCGGAAGCTCCTGGACGCGCATCACGTGGTGTTCTCTTCCGGCCTGAATGAAGACCTCGGCGCGACGGCCATCTTCGGCAGCCAGATGGCCGGGCTCTTCCCGCGCCCGAAGTACGACGGCGTGCTCGGGATGTGGTACGGCAAGGCCCCGGGCGTCGACCGGACGGGGGACGCCTTCAAGCATGCCAACTACGCCGGCGTCGGCAAGAACGGCGGCGTGCTCGCTCTGGCCGGCGACGACCCGGTGTCGAAGTCCTCCACACTGCCCAGCGCCTCCGAGGTGGCGCTCTACGACGCGCTCATGCCGACCATCTTCCCGGGGAGCGCCCAGGAGATCCTCGACCTCGGCCTGCACGGCTTCATGCTCTCGCGGACCTCCGGCCTCTGGGTCGGGATGAAGATCGTGACCAATGTCGCCGACGAGGTGACCACGGCCGAGGTCGGTCCCTCTCGGGTGAGCCCCATCATCCCTGTGGTGGAGCTCGACGGCCGGCCCTTCGAGCACCACATCAACGTCAATCTCATCCCGCCCTACGGTCTCGACATGGAGCGCACGCTCTACCATGCCCGCCTGGAGCTCGCCCGCCGCTACGCGTGGGAGAACAAGCTGAACCGGATCGCCGTGCCCACGCCGGATGCGTGGCTCGGCATCATGACCTCGGGCAAGACCTACTACGACGTCCGCCAGGCGCTCCGCGAGCTCGGGCTCGACGACGAGGCGCTGCGCCACCACGGTATCCGGATTCTCAAGATGGCCATGCTCTTCCCCCTGGAGCCTCGGATCGTCCGGGAGTTCGCCCGCGGGCTCGAGGAGATCCTCGTCGTCGAGGAGAAGCGCGCGTTCATCGAGATGTTCGCCAAGGATGTGCTCTACGGTATGCCCGACCGCCCGCGCGTGGTGGGCAAGCAGGACGAAGAGGAGCGGATGCTCCTGCCCATCGTCGGTGAGCTCGACCCCGACACCATCGCGCGCGCCATCGCGAAGCGGCTCGCCCGGAAGATGCGGGTCGAATCGGCCGAGGCGCGCGTCCGTCACCTGGACGAGCTCAAGGCCAGGCCGAAATTGCTGACCCTGGCCCGCACGGCCTACTTCTGCTCGGGCTGCCCCCACAATCGCTCCACCGTCGTGCCCGAGGGCGCGGTGGCCGCGGCGGGCATCGGCTGCCACGGCATGGCCATGGGCATGGACCGCGGCATCATCGGCGTCACCCACATGGGGGCCGAGGGCGCGCAGTGGGTGGGCATCGCGCCCTTCACCGAGACGCCGCATCTCTTCCAGAACATCGGCGACGGTACCCTCTTTCACTCGGGCAGCCTGGCCATCAACTACGCCATCGCCGCCGGCGTCAACATCACCTACAAGATTCTCTACAACTCCGCGGTGGCCATGACGGGCGGCCAGGACGCCGTGGGCGCCTTGCCGATTCCCGCCCTGACCCGGCGGCTGGAAGCCGACGGCGTCAAGCGCATCATCATCACCACGGATCATGTGGAGAACTACAAGAGCGTGTCCCTCGCCGGCCACTGCGAGGTGTGGCACCGTGACCGGCTCCTCGAGGCCCAGTCGGTGCTGGCGGCCACCCCGGGGGTGACCGCCCTCATCCACGACCAGCAGTGTGCGGCCGAGAAGCGCCGGCTCCGCAAGCGCGGCAAGCAGGCGGAGCCTCAGATGCGCGTCTTCATCAACGAGGCCGTCTGCGAGGGGTGCGGGGACTGTGGCCGGAAGTCCAACTGTCTCTCCGTCCAGCCCGTCCAGACGGAGTTCGGCCGCAAGACCCAGATCCACCAGTCCTCCTGCAACAAGGACTACTCGTGCTTGCTCGGCGATTGCCCCTCCTTCCTCACCATCGAGCCCATCGGTGAGCCGAAGAAGCGGCAGAAGCGTCTGACGCCTCTGGAGGCCGAGCTCCCCGAGCCCGAGCTCCGCGTGCCGCGCGACGGCTTCGCCCTGCACATGATGGGCATCGGCGGCACGGGCGTGGTCACCGTCAACCAGATTCTGGGCACGGCGGCCATGCTCGACGGCCGCCACGTGCGTGGCCTCGATCAGACGGGGCTCAGTCAGAAGGGCGGGCCGGTCGTGTCTGACCTCCGGCTCGCCTCCTCGCCGATAGAGATCTCCAACAAAGTCTCGGCGGGCGGCGCCGATCTCTATCTCGGCTTTGATCTCCTCGTCGCCACTGACCCCGTCAATCTCGACAAGGCGGAGGCCGGGCGCACCGTCGCCGTGGTCTCGACCAGCCAGATTCCCACGGGCCAGATGGTCGCGGATACGAGCGTCCAGTTCCCGGAGCTAGCCAGCGCCCTCATGAGCCTCGATCGCGTCACCCGCAAGGACGCCAATGTCTATGTCGACGCCCTGGGCATGGCCGAGGCCCTCTTCAACGACCACATGGCGGCCAATTTCATCCTGGTGGGTGCGGCGTATCAGGCAGGGGCGCTGCCCATCTCGGCCGGCTCCGTCGAGGCCGCCATCCGTCTCAACGGCGTGAGCGTGGACATGAATCTCCTCGCCTTCCGCTGGGGCCGCATGGCCGTGTTGGACGCCCGGCGCGTCGAGTCGGCGGTCCAGACGGCTACCGGCAAGGTCGAGACGAGGCGGGCACTCTCCGCCGAGGCCGCGGCGCTCGTGGAGGCTTCGGGGGCACAGGGGGAGCTCCGACGGCTCCTCGAGGTACGCGTGCCCGAGCTGATCGCGTACCAGGATGCCGCCTATGCCAGGTCCTACGTGGATTTCATCACCCGCGTGGCGCGGGAAGAGGCTCGAAAGACGCCCGGCCGTACCGGGCTCTCTGAGTCGGTGGCCCGCCACCTCTTCAAGCTCATGGCCTACAAGGACGAGTACGAGGTGGCGCGACTCCATCTCTCAGCCGCCCTCGAGGCCGAGCTCTCCGCGCGTTTTGGGCAGGAGATCCGCTACTACTGGCACCTGCACCCGCCGATCTTCCGCGCGCTGGGTCTCACGAAGAAGATCCGGCTCGGCTCCTGGTTCCGCCCCGTGTTCGGTGCCCTCCGGGCCATGCGGGGGCTCCGGGGCACCGCCTTCGATCCCTTCGGCTACGCGCGCGTGCGCCGCGAGGAGCGGGCGTTGGTAGACGAATACCGCGCCCTCGTCGTGCGAGTGCTCGAGACGCTCGGCCCCAATTCCCACGACGCGGCGGTGGCCCTGGCCGACCTGCCGGACATGATCCGCGGCTACGAGGAGATCAAGCTCGGCAATATCACGCAGTTCCGCCGGCGAGTGGCGGAGCTTTCGGCCCAGCTCGGTTGAGGCCGGCGGGCTCAAGAGGAAGACGGTGACCGAGCGCGAAGAGGAGATGCCGTCGCCGGCGGCGCCCATCGAGGCTCCCGGGGGGCGGGGACGGGGGCTCACCCTGGGGCTGCTGATCGGCCTCGTGGTGTGCGCGATCCTGGCCGTGAGCGTGGCGCTCTATGCTCAGAAGCAGATCGGCTCGCTCGAGCAGCAGCGGGACGCCGCGCAGCGCGACAATACGCGGCTCATGGCGTCGAGCGCGGCGGCGGCCGCCAATGCCTCGAAGGTCGAGCAGGCCCTCGCGGCGGCACGCGCCGAGCGCGACGAGCTCGCGCAGATGGTCGTGGCGATTCGCCAGAACCCCAATACGGGGAAAGACATCAAGGACCCCAAGCTGCCACCCTCGATCGACGGCAAGCGACGCGAGGCGCTCCTGGCGGCTTTCTCCCTCAAGGAGGAGAAGGTGCCCTTCAAGTGGGGCGGCCGGACGAAAGAGGAGGGGCTCGATTCCGCCGGCTTCGCCGCCCTCGCCTTGGCCCAGGTGGGCGCGCTCGAGAAGGTCGAGGGGGCCACGGCCAAGATCCTGCAGGCGCAGCTCGCCCTTTCGACCGAGGGCGAGCCCCAGCCGGGCGATCTTCTTTTCTTCGACGGCGGCAATGTCCTGCTGTATCTCGGCGGCGACAGTGCCGTCGGCATGCTGCCCGAGGGTCCGGTGACGAAGAACGGCGTCATCAAGGGCAAGGGGATCGGCTTCAAGTACCTCGGCTTCGGTTCCGTAAAGTACGACTAGCCAGTCGCTACTTTTGGACAGGCGGCTCACTGCTCCGGGAGCGGGCGTCCCGCCTTGATGGCGGACTCACGAGCTGCTTCAGAAAAAATACCACGCGTCATCAGCGCCTCAGAGTTTTGCGCGCGGGCGAGATAGACATCGGCACGAACGTCGTGGACCGCCCAGTTTTTGGGCGCCGCGGCGGCCGCCCAGTCCACGAGGTGACTGGCCAGCTCGAGCCGTCCTTCGGCGGCGAGGGCTCGGGCCCGGGCCAGGAGCGCATCGATCCCCCCTGCGAGATTCGCCACTTCCAGGCCGATCTCCGCTTCACGAGCGGGCTTCAGATGGGCCGGCCGACCATCCCACCAGCCGCCGTAGAGCCGCCAGATGTTCCGGATGACGTAGTCGGGCTCATCGTAGACGGCCTGGAGGTACGGCCGCTCGCTCAGATGCGCGGGAGGCTTGACCTCGGCCAGGATGTCCTCGAGCGTGAGTCCGGCATTCATCCGCGCC
>DASYTI010000174.1 GCA_036002485.1 Candidatus Methylomirabilota bacterium
TCGGTGAGCTTCGGCAGCAGCTCGAACAGGTCCCCGACCACACCGTAGTTGGCCACCTTGAAGATGGGCGCGTCGGCGTCCTTGTTGATCGCCACGATGTACCTGGACGACGACATCCCGGCCAGGTGCTGGATGGCCCCGCTGATCCCACAGGCGACGTAGAGCGTGGGCGAGACGGTCTTGCCCGTCTGCCCCACCTGATACTGGTGATCGACCCAGCCCGCGTCCACGACCGCACGCGACGCGCCCACCGCCGCCCCCAACGCGGCGGCGAGGCTTTCGACCAGGTGGAAGTTCTCCGGTCCCTTCAGGCCCCGACCGCCGGACACGATGATCTGCGCCTCGGTCAGCTCCACCTTGCCCGAAGCGGTGGCATGGACGGCCGTGACTTTCGCCCGCGCCGACGTGTCCACCGTCTCCTTCTTCACCTCCGCTTTGCGGGCCGTATCCGCCGGGCCCACCGGGAAGACGTTGGGACGGAGGGTGGCCATCTGTGGTTCGCCTTCCCAGCGAACCGTGGCGTAGGCCTTGCCCGCGTACATGGGCCGGCGCGCTTCGAGCCGGCCGTCCTTCACGGTCAGGGCGACGCAGTCCGACACGAGGCCGGCTCCGACCCGCGCGGCGACGCGCGGAGCGAGGTCCCGGCCCATCGCCGTGTAGGGCACGAGTACGACGGCGGGCTTCTCGGCGGCGACGACCTGGGCCACCGCGCGCGCGTAGGGCTCGGTCGCATAGGCGCCCAGCTCGGCCTGGTCGAAGACCTGGATCACGTCGGCGCCGTGCGTACCCAGCTCCGAGGCGAGGCCCTCGATCCCGGAACCGACGAGGACGGCGTGGATGGAGGCCTTGAGCGGCTCGGCCAGGCGGCGCGCTTCGGAGACGGCCTCGAGCGATGGCCGCCGCAGCTTCCCGTCGCGGTGCTCGGCATAGGTGACGATCGCGCCCATCAGATGACCTTTGCCTCCTCGTGCAGCAACCGCAGCAGCTCCTGGACCTGCGTGTCGGCGTCACCCTCGATCATCTTCACCGCCGAGCGCGAAGGCGGCAGCTCGAGCGCCACCACCTTCGTCTTGGGCGCGAGTTGCTCCGCGGTGAGGCCGAGATCGGCGGCCCCCTTGGTCTCGATCAGCTTCTTCTTGGCGGCCATGATGCCCTTGAGGCTCGCGTACCGGGGCTCATTGAGGCCCTTCTGCGCCGAGAGCACCGCCGGCAGCGTCACGTCCCAGGTCTCATGGGCGCCCTCGATCTCGCGCTCGACGGTGGCCTTGCCGTCCTGGATCTCCACCTTCACGACGGTCGTCACCTGCGGCAGGTCGAGGATCTCCGCTACCAGGCCCGGCACCTGCGCGTTGTCGCCCCCCACGCCCTGCTGGCCCATGAAGATCAGGTCGGGCGCCATGGGCTTGAGGGCGGTGGCCAGGGCCCACGCCGTGCCCAGGGTGTCCGTCTGGTCGAACAGCGGGTCCTTCAGGTGGAGGGCGGAATCGGCGCCCATGGCGAGGCCGCTGCGCAGCGCGGACTGAACGCGGTCGGGGCCGAGGCTGACGAGCACGACCTCGCCGCCCTTGGCCTCCTTGATCTTCAGCGCTTCCTCGATGGCGAACTCGTCATAGGGAGAGACGATCCAGTTGACGTCGCTCTCCAGGATGCTCTGGCCGTCGGGGGCGATGCGGATGCGGGTCTCGGTATCCGGCACCTGCTTGATGCAAACCGCGATTTTCATGAATCAGTGGTCCTAGCCCTGGTAACGGCGGAAGAGCAGCGCGCCGTTGGTGCCGCCGAAGCCGAAGGAGTTGGAGAGCGCGTAGTTCACGTCGGCCTTGCGGGCGGCGTTCGGAACGACGTCGAGGTCGCAATCCGGGTCCGGGTGCTGGTAGTTGATGGTCGGAGGGAGCATCTGGGTCTTGAGGGCGAGGGCCGTGATGCCGGCCTCCAGCCCGCCGGCGGCCCCCAGGAGGTGACCCGTCATCGACTTGGTGGAGCTGATGGCCATGCGGCGGGCGTGGTCGCCGAAAACCCGCTTGAGGGCCACGACCTCCACCTTGTCGCCCTGGGGCGTCGACGTCCCGTGGACGTTGACGTAGTCCACGACCGTCGGCTCCACCCCCGCGTCCTTCAGCGTCCGGTTCATCACCCGCATCGCCCCGTCCCCGTCTTCGCAAGGAGCCGTGATGTGGTAGGCGTCGGAGGACATGCCGTATCCCACCAGCTCGCAGTAGATGGGGGCGCCCCGCCGGCGGGCGTGCTCCAGCTCCTCCAGGACGACGATCCCCGATCCCTCCCCGATCACGAAGCCGTCCCGCTCTTTGTCGAAGGGCCTCGAGGAGCGGGCCGGATCGTCGTTGCGGGTGGAGAGCGCGCGCATGGCACTGAAGCCGCCCACGCCCAGGGGCGTGATGGCGGCCTCGCTGCCGCCCGCGATCATCGCGTTGGCCTCCCCGCGCTGGATCAGCCGGAAGGAGTCCCCGACGGCGTGGGCGCTGGTGGTGCAGGCGGTGCAGGTGGCGGAGTTGGGCCCCTTGGCGCCGGTGCGGATGGAGACCCATCCCGAAGCGAGGTTGACGATCGCGGCCGGAATGAAGAACGGGCTGATGCGGCGCGGGCCTTCCCTCAAGAGCGTCTCGTGCTCGCGCTCGATCGTGGCGAACCCGCCGATGCCGCTCCCGATGTACACGCCGACCATGTCGGCCTCGGCCGCGTCGATCTTCAGCCCCGAATCGGCGAGGGCGACGTCCGCGGCTGCCACCGCGAACTGGATGAACCGATCCATCTTCTTGACGTCCTTCTTCTCCACCCAGTTCAGCGGGTCGAAGCCCCTCACCTCCGCCGCGAACCGCGTGGAATGACGCGAGGCATCGAAGAGGGTGATGTTCGCCACCCCGGAGCATCCGGCCAGGAGCCGGCTCCAGGTGGGCTCGGTCCCCACTCCGAGGGGAGATACCAGGCCGACCCCCGTGATCACGACCCTGCGCTTGTCTGTCACTCTGGCGCTCGCGCTTCCCCGGCGGCGGGGACGGGCTACTTCTTCGCCTTCTCCGCGTGCTTCTGGATGTAGTCGACGGCTTCCTTGACCCGCGTGATCTTCTCGGCGTCCTCGTCGGGGATCTCGATCCCGAACTCCTCCTCGAGGGCCATGACCA
>DASYTI010000175.1 GCA_036002485.1 Candidatus Methylomirabilota bacterium
CAAGGAGGACGGCTACACCGCCAAGTGGGGCGTGGACGCCACCGCGAAGCCCTCCCTCTCGGCCTACACGCCCCGCCACCGCGTCCCTCCGGAAGTCTGGCACCGAATCAACCTCAAGGACTTCGGCCTCTCGTGCGCCGAAGAGGCCAACAAGCGCAGGGCGGGTGGGGCTGGCAAGGGTGCCCTCGGGAGCGAATCCGACGAGCCGTAGCGCGCCCCGAAGCGCAGGGCGCCTCCGCCGCGCGAGCCGTCCTGCGTAGCAGGGCGGCGAGCGCAACCCCCGTCTCGGGGGATGGGGGGCAGGCGGAGGCGCCCGAGCGAGGTGGCGCGCGAGGCGAGGAGGTTTGAGCGGACGAGGGCATGCCGGTCACCGCACCCGCCCTCCCCGCGGAGATGTTGACCGCCAAACCCGCCCTTCCCGCGGGGCACGGAGTCGCGTTAGGCCGGCTTGCGGTGACTTCTCGACGGTGGTACACGGACACCAATAGGCAGGACCCGCGGCCCCACTCAATGGAGAGGAGGGTTCTCAATGGACTCCCGATCCAGTTATCTGCGTGATGGGATCATCGCCGGTCTCATCGGGGCGGCCATCGTCGCCGTCTGGTTCCTCATCTACGACGCCGCCCACGGCTATCCTTTCCGCACGCCGGCCCTGCTGGGGGCCGCCGCCCTTCAGGGGATGCGCGATCCGAGCGCGGTGACGGTCTCTCCGGGCCTGGTGGTCCAGTACACCGTGCTCCACGGCGTGGTCTTCGCCATAGTCGGCGTGCTCATCGCCTTCCTCATCGTCTCGGCGCAGAGCCAGCCCAGCCGTCTCTTGATGGTGGTCATCGCGCTTCTCTGCTTCGAGGTGGCCATCCTTGCCGTGCTGACGTGGTGGGTGCATCCGGTGATGACCACCGTGCGCTGGTGGGCCATCCTGATCGGCAATGCCCTCGCCGCTGTGAGCATGCTCCTCTACTTCTTCGTCGGCTATCGCCCGCTCGGGCGCCACCTGTTCGGACCGTGGACACGCATCGTGCGCGAAGGGTTCGTCTCGGGATTGCTCGGGGCGGCGGTGGTGGCCGTGTGGTTCCTCATCTACGATACGGTGGCCGGCGTGCCTCTGCGCACCCCGGCCCTTCTCGGGGCCGCCCTCTTTCATGGTCTGCGCGATCCCGCGGCCCTCGTCATCACCGTGCCCCTGGTTCTCGAGTACACGTTCTTTCACGGCCTCGTCTTCATCCTCTTCGGCTGGGTGGCCGCCGGCCTGCTCGCCCTGGCCGATCGCGAGCCCCGCCTTTTCTTCGGCTTCATCATGCTGTTCTGCTGCTTCGAGGTCTTCGTCTTCGCCATGATCGCCACGCTGGCCTACTGGCTGCTCGAGACCATCGCGTGGTGGACCATCCTGGTGGGCAACCTCCTGGCCGCCGGCGTGATGCTCGGGTATCTCCTGAGCTGGCACCGCGTGACGTGGCGGGAGTTCCTCCACGCCCATCAGTGAGGGCGGGGGTCGCTGTGGTACGCTCACCGTGGGCATGGCGGCGAGGTCATTCCCAGGGAGACGAGCGTGGCCACCGAGACCTATGACTGGGACGCGATCATCAATGGGCTGAACCAGTACCTCCGTCTCCGGAGCATCCCCATCGGCATGAAGCTCTTCGAGACCGTCGAGGAGATGGAGGCCATCCCGAAGATCCGCCGGCCGAAGAGCAAGCACACCACGGACCAGATCGTGGCCCAGGCCCGCCAGCTCGGCTGGACGGTGGGCATCACCATGGACGACCTGATCGGCGCCCAGTGCGGCGCGGTGATCGGGCTCCATCCCCAGGACGAGGAATGGCTCTCCGGCCATCGCATGGCCGGGGTGTGGTTCAAGACGCCGGAGGACGCGAGCCTCCACCAGCATGCCATGGACTGCGTTCCCTATGGCCGCTACCGCGCCATGGCCGTGGCGCCGCTCGCCTCCAACCGGCTCGATCCCCCGGATATCTGCCTGCTCTACGGCACGCCGGGGCAGATGATCTTCATGATCAACGGCCTGCAGTGGGTGGGCTACAGAAAGATGGCCTTCACCTCGGTCGGCGAATCGGCCTGCGCGGATTCATGGGGCAAGGCGCTCAAGACCGGCGAGCCGGCCCTGACCATCCCGTGCTATGCGGAGCGGCGCTATGGCGGGGTCGCCGACGACGAGATGCTCATGGCCACGCCGCCCTGCTACCTGCCCAAGATGCTCGACGGCCTGGCCGCCCTGTCGAAGAACGGTCTGCGCTACCCTGTGCCGCCCTACGGCATCCAGAGCGACGCGGGCGCGGGCCTCTCCGTCTCCTACTCCGAGAAGGAAAAGAAGAAGGTCTGACAGGTTCTCGTCTGCCCCCTCACCCTGCCCTCTCCCCCGATGGGGGAGAGGGATGCTCGGCAGGGACGGGTTTCTGAGGAGATCCCGCCTGCTAGAACTGGAGCTTGTCGCCGGGGCGGTCTCCTCCCGGATGTCAGGCGGGCTTGACGGTGTCGCCGGGGCGGATGACCCCGTCGTTGAGGATCTGCGCGCGCAACCCGGCGCGGTGGATGAGCGTGGCCATGACGCCGGTCTGGGTCAGGCCGTCGAGGTAGCGGCAGGGCTCGCAGAGCCGCGTGCCGCGCATACGCACGTCGCCCACCCAGAACTCGCGACCCACCAGGTGGTTGAGGGGCACGCCGGCCGTCGCGATGTTGCGGCGGCTCTCCGAGGCTGAGATCTTGATGGGCCCCTCGGCGGGCAAGGCCTCGAGCGTTTCCGTCTCGATGAGCGTCACCTCGCGTCCGCCCGCGCCGGGCCTGTCCGAGTAGTAGCCGGTCCCGAGGAAGTATCGGTCGCCTTCGAGGCCGCGACCCGTCACGGCGTGGACCTGGGGCACCGTCTCCATGGGCTGGCCGGCCGACCGCGTGATGTGGATCGAGACCACCGAGCCCTGCCACATGGAAGCCATGCTAGGCGAGGTGCCGCCGTGAATCAAGCAAATGTCGGGTACACTGCCCCTCACCTGAATCACGAACGCCAAGCGAAGAGGAGGCCCCACGTCGTGGGCGCATTCGACCTGAAGGGCAGGGTGGCGGTGGTCACGGGCGGCAATGGGGGCATCGGGTTGGGCATGGCGCGCGGGCTCGCGGAGGCCGGGGCGGCGCTCGTGGTGGCGGCGCGCAACCGCGAGAAGAGCGCGCGGGCCGTGGCCGAGCTCAAGGGGCTCGGCGCGGATGCCGAGGCGATTGCCGTGGATGTCGCGCAGGAAGCCTCGGTGGAGGCCCTGGTCAAGGAGACGGTGGCGCGCTTTGGCCGCCTCGACATCCTCGTCAACAATGCGGGTATCAACATCCGGAAAGCGCCGCACGAGCTTTCCCTCGACGAGTGGCGCCAGGTCCTCGACACCAATCTCACCAGCGCCTTCCTGGCCAGCCACGCCGTCCATCCGATCATGAAGCGGCAGGGCGGCGGCAAGATCATCAATATCGGGTCGATGATGTCGATTTTCGGCGCCTCTTTCGCGCCCGCCTATGGGGCCTCCAAGGGTGGGATCGTGCAGTTCACGAAGGCCTGTGCCTCCGCTTGGGCGCTCGACAATATCCAGGTCAATGCCGTGCTCCCGGGCTGGATAGATACCGAGCTGACCCAGCGGGCCCGGCAGCAAGTCGAAGGCCTCCACGACAGCGTCCTGCGCAGGACACCTGCCAAGCGCTGGGGCACGGGGGCCGACATGGCGGGAGTGGCCGTCTTCCTCGCGAGCCCGGCCTCCGACTTCGTGACGGGGTCGGCCATTCCTGTGGACGGCGGCTATTCCATACAGGGCTGAGTGACGCTAGAATCGAAGAACGCGATGCGTCGACCTGCTCGACATTCCCTTCTGCTATGTCTCGCCCTTGCCCTCCCCGGGTGCGCCACGGTGGGATATCTCGAGCCCGCGATCGGGCGTTCGGCGCCTGCCCCTGTCCTTCGCTTCGGTGTCGACACCTTCGCCTTTGCCAATGAGAGCCGGTCAAAGAATGTCGGCAAGCCCGACCTCTACGCCAACTACTGCTTCGTGATGGCCCGCGCCATCACGCAGTTCCACCACTTCGCGCGCTTCGCGCCGGATGCGTCACGGCTCACCCCCGCCGAGTATACCGAGCGGGTGCGCCAGGTGACGTCGCGGGCGCCATGGCATGATCCGCTGCCGCTCGAGGAGCGGGTGGTCATCCCGGGCTTCGCTTCGCTCTATGAGCTGTCGGCGGCCGAGGAGCAGGCCGTCAAGGCGGGATTGCCTGGCCGCTTATGGGGGTGGGTGCACTGGACCAACTGGCGCGTCACCTTTCCCGTGACGGGAGCCGGGCAGGAGCGTGTCGTCGTCGAGACCCTGGCCGAGATCGAGGCGGGACGGCCGGTGCAGCTCCTCGTGACGAACCTGCCCACCGTCGAGCTCAACCACACCGTGGTCGCCTACGATTACCGGGTCTACGAAGGGCGCTTTCTCGAGCTCCGGGTCTATGATCCCAACGATCCCGCCAAGCCCGGCTATATCGCCTTCGACCGCGCCGAGCGGCGCTTCTTCGCCTCGGATGTCTTCGACACCAATCCGGGCGACATACGCGCGTTCCGGATGTACTACTCCCCCCTCCTTTAGGCCGATGCCAACTTGCTTCGCCATACTTCGTTCTCGGTCGGCCCCGACCCTCAACGTACAAACGCGTACGCCTCGGGTCGGGGCCTCCCTCGGGCCTCGTCTGGCTCGCAATTTGGCATCGGCCATCATTTAACTATGGGCGCTCTCCAGGAGGGGCCGGGAACACCGTCGGGAGGGCGCCCGACTCCGAGGCCCGAACGTATCGCCATTCTTGCCGGCGGTGTGTGCACCCCGATCGGTCAAGACCTCGATGCCTTCTGGTCCGGCCTGCTCACGGGCGCCGACGGCATCTCACGCATCGAGCGCTTTGCCGTCGACGATCTCCGCGTGGGGAGCGGCGGCGAGATCAAGAAGCTCACCCGTGCCGTCGAGTGGCCCCGCGTGCCCGATTGCCGGGCGAGCCGTCTGCTCGTCTCCGCCGCGGATGATCTCCTGAGTCAGGCGGGCGCGCGGCCTCTCGCCGTGGCGCCGGAGCGTCTGGCCGTCGTGGTCGGCACGGCGCTGGGCGGCGTCGAAGAGGGCGAGCGGGCGCTGGCCGGCGAGGTGGCGCGCCTGCCGCGCGCGCTCTATGACGCGCCCGCGCATGCGCTCAAGCGCTGGCTGGGGGCCCGCGGGCCGGCCATCACGGTCGCCACCGCGTGTGCTTCGGGGGCGAGCGCCATGGGCATGGGCGCCGAGCTTCTGCGACGAGACGAGGCCGATATGGTCGTGGCGGGCGGCTACGATGGGCTCTGCCGCTTCGTCCTGCGCGGCTTCAACGGCCTCCGGTCGCTCACGCGAGACAAGGTCCGCCCCTTCGACCGGAGACGGAGCGGATTGCTGCTGGGCGAGGCCGCGGGCCTGGTCTTGCTGTGCCGCGAGCGTGATGCCGGGACGACCCGTCTGGGCACGCTCCTGGGCTATGGCAGCGCGAGCGATGCCTCGCACATCGCCGCGCCCGATCCGGACGGTCGCGGGATAGAGCGGGCCATGCGCCGCGCCCTCGCTCAAGCCGGCATCGACGCGGATGACGTGGATTTCGTCAGCGCCCACGGTACCGCCACCACGCTCAACGATGCCAGTGAGGCCAAGGCGCTGCGACGCGTGCTGGGCGCGCGGCCCGTTCCCGTCAATTCGATCAAGGGAGCGATCGGCCACACCATGGGCGCCGCGGCGGCGCTGGAAGCCATCCTCTGCCTGCTCGCGGGGCGACATGGGCAAGTCCCGGCCACCCTCGGTCTGGAGGAGCTCGACCCCGACTGCGACCTCGACCTGATCCAGGGAGGGCCCCGGGAGCTCCGCCCTCGCGTATCGCTCAGCACCTCGCTGGGCTTTGGTGGGTGCAATGCCGCGCTCGTGCTGGAGGGTGCGGCGTGATGCGAGGGCCCGCCATCCGCGCCATCGGGCTCCTGACGGGCTGGGGCATGGGGGCCGCAGCCGTGCCGCCGGATGCCGCGGCCGCCGCGAAGGGCCGTGACGTGCTCGGCCTCGACCGGCCCGCCCTCGACCCCGAGCGCTTCCGGCGCTCGCCTCGCGAATGCGTGCTGGGAGTTGCGGCGGTGGCCGCGATGCTCGAAGATGCGGGAGAGGGGCGCGAGGCCATTTCGGGCGAGGACACCGGGTTGGTGTTCGTGACGGCCGCGGCCTATGCGGCATCGAACCGGCAGCACATCGATCCCCGCGGCGCGAACGTGTACTTCCCGTATACCGCGCCGGCCGCCATGTCCGGGGAAGTCGCCATCGAGTACGGGATCACCGGGCCCTACGGCATCCTGATCGGTGGGCCGACGGCCGGCGTGGATGCCATCGCGCATGCCGCCGGAATGCTCGACGAGGAGACGTGCCGCCGGGTGCTCGTGCTCGGCGTCGAGATCTTCGAGGAATGTGCCGACCTCTATGACCGGGCGGGCGGACTCCGCGGGCCCCTCGTCGAGGCCGCCTGCTCTCTCTGGCTCGAGCCGGGCGAGGGCGCCCTGACCCTCGTGCGGGGTCGGGGCGGGCGCGGAGGCTCCGGCGGCGCGCGGCGGCGGCTGGGAGAGATGCTCGCCTGCGAGCCGCTGGCCACCCTCGCGCTCGACCGGGAGTCGCACGGACGGGGACCACTCGAGATCCACGCGGGCTGGCGCGGGGAGACCACGAGCTTGCGGTGGAGCCATGCACCATACCGGGCGCGCCGACGCGCGGCCTGATCGGAGGCGGACTGGATGACGCAGAAGGAAATCCTGGACGAGCTGAAGGCCATTATCGTGGAGCGACTGAAGTTCGATCCGCGGCGCGCGGCCGAGATGACGGCCGACACCACCCTGCCCAAGGGCATCGAAGGCTCGCTCGGGCTCGACTCGCTGGACTTCATCGAGCTCTCCGTGGCCATGGAGGAGCGCTTCGGCATCGTCATCGACGAGGGCCAGGATCTGGCCGACGAGTTCCGCTCCCTCGACAGCCTCTCGCGCTGGATCCTCTCCAAGACCGCATGACCCGCGTGGTGGTCAGCGGGCTGGGCGTGGTCAGCCCTTACGGGACTGGCGCCAAGACCTTCTGGACCGGGCTTGCGCATGGAACCTGCGCGATCCGTCCCCTGACCGCGATAGACACCGCCGGCTTCCGCTCCCGGATAGGCGCCGAGGTGCCTGCCGAGGTGCTCGCCTCGCTCGGCCCCTCGCGGCGGCGCGCCCGCGCCGACCGCCTGGCCCTGGCCGCGGCGCGCGAGGCGCTGGCCGATGCCGACATCTCCCCGGGCGATCGCGCCTGCGCGGGGCTCTTCATCGGCGCCGTGGGCGGCGGGATGCTCGAGGCCGAGGAGTGGTACTGGGAAGAGTCGCGCACGGGCCGCCCCTCGCCCAGGATAGGCGCGCTCCGCTCCGTCCTCCCGTCGACTCATGCCGAGACTCTGGGCTTCCGCCTCGGCCTCCGAGGTCCCAAGGAGACCGTGGTCATGGCCTGCGCCTCCGGCGCGGCCTCGCTCGCGCTCGGACTCGATCTGATCCGCTCCGGCGCCACCCCGCTCGCCGTCTGCGGTGGCGTGGATGCCCTCACGCGCGTCTGCTTCATGGGCTTCAATGCCCTTCGCCTCCTCGACCTCGAGCCGTGCCGTCCCTTCGACCGCGACCGGAAGGGCATGTCCATCGGCGAAGCCGCCGCCTTCGTCGTGCTCGAAGATCTCGACCACTGCCGCGACCGCGGCGGGCGCGTCTATGCGGAGCTCCTGGGGGCGGGCATGACCACCGATGCGCATCATGTCACCTCGCCCGAGCCCGCGGGGGAGGGGATGGTCCGCGCCATCGAGGAAGCGCTGACCGCGGCCGGGCGTGCGCCCGAGGATATCGGCTACGTCAACGCTCACGGGACGGGCACTCCGCAGAACGACCGGGTCGAGGCGCTGGCCCTGGCGCGAGTCTTCGGCCCGGGCCGCGTGCTCGTGAGCTCGACCAAGTCGCTGGTGGGGCACACCATGGCGGCCGCGGGCAGCGTGGAGGCGGTGGCAAGCGTGCTCGCGCTTCAGCACGGTCTGGTCCCTCCTACCGCCAACCTGCGCGCGACGGATCCGGACGTGCCCTTCGATTGTGTGCCGGAGACGGCGCGAATCGTCGAGCTCGACGCGGTCCTGTCCAATTCCTTCGGCTTCGGCGGCCAGAACGTGACCCTGGTCTTCGGCCGATGAGCGCGCCCCGCCGCGTCGTCATCACCGGGATGGGCTCGGTCAGCGCCGGCGGCATTGGCGGCACCGCCTCCGTGGCCCGGATCCTGGCCGAGACCTCGGCGACCTCCATCGGTCCCGTACGCGCCTTCGACACCACGGGCTGGCCGAGCCGGCTCGGGGCCGAGGTGGACGACGCCGCGCTCGAGGCTCTCCTCGATCCCGCCGCCGCGCGCCGGCTGTCGCGGATCTGCCGTCTGACCGTGGCGGCCTGTCGTCTCGCCGTCGAGGACTCCGGGGTGGCGCGGGGTCCCGCCCTCGGCCTGGTCGTCGGCACGGAGCATGGAGATTTCCGCTCGAGCGAGGAGTTCGTCACCGGCTACCTCAAGCGCGGGCCGTCGGGGCTTTCCCCGATGATCTTTCCCAATACGGTCATGAACAGCATGGCCGCCGTGGCCGCCATCGAGATCGGCGCCCGGGGGCCATCGGTCACGGTCAACCAGGCCACGGTGGCGGGAGATCTGGCCGTGGCGCGGGCGGCCGCCCTCGTGAGAGATGGACGCGCGGTCGCGGTGGTGGCGGGAGGCGTCGACGAGCTCCTCGCCCACGTCTACCGGCGGTTGAGCGAGATGGGCATGCTCTCGCCCGGGGCCGGCCGCGGCACGGAAGGCTGCCGACCGTATGAGCCGGACCACAATGGAGCGGTGCTCGGCGAAGGAGCGACCTTTCTCGTCCTGGAGGATCTGGAATCCGCGCGCGCGCGCGGAGCGGTCGTCTACGCCGAGATCCGGTCGGCCGCGTCCGGGAATCTGCCCGTGGCTCCCCACACCGCCCCCCGCGGCCGGCGCGATCCCCACTCGCCGGCCCTCCGGGCTCTGGCCTCGACGGGAGCGGCGCCGTCGGCCGTCACCGCGTGCTACGGCTCCGGCAATGGCGATCCCGCCCTCGACGACTGGGAGCTTGGCCTCTTGGCCGCCGACCGCTTCCCCGCTCCCATATCGCTGGCCCCTCGCTTCGGACAGCACGGTGGGCTCGGCGCGCTCCGGGTCGCGGCCGCGGCCCTCCATGACGGGGGCAGCATGCCCACCCCCGCCCGTGAGCTCGTCATGGTCCACGGGCTCGCCCGTGGCGGCTGCCGCACCGCGCTTCTCATCGACCGCGCGGCATGAGCGATCACGTCACCGTCATTCCCGTCTTCAACGAGGCGGCCACGATTGGCGGCCTCGTCGCGCGCGCCGCCCTCCATGGCCCGGTCATCGTGGTGGACGACGGCTCGTGGGACGGGAGCGACGAGGCGGCGGCGGCGGCCGGAGCCGTCATCCTCCGGACGGGCGGGCGGTCGGGCAAGGGCGCGGCCCTCCGCCTTGGCTTCGCGGGCGCCCTCGCTCGCGCGGCCGAGCGGGTGGTCACTCTCGACGGCGACGGCCAGCACGACCCCGATGATATCCCGCGCCTCCTCGCGGCTTCCGAGCCCGAGCCCCGGGCCCTCGTGGTCGGAGGCCGGCTGGGCGGCGGCGGGTTCATGGAGCCGGCTAGACTGCACGCGCTGCGAGTGTCGGGATTCTTCATCAACTGGCTCACCGGTCAGCCGATCGGCGACACGCAGTCGGGCTTCCGCGTCTATCCGTGCGACCTTCTCGAGCGCGTGGCCCCCCGCCGAGGCGGCTTCGTGTTCGAGACAGAGGTGCTCGTGCGCTCCGCGGCCGCCGGGTATGCCATCCAGGAAGTTCCCATCAGCGCGCTTCGCACCGCGAGCCGGCCCAGCCGCTTCCGCCCGCTCCGCGACGGCGCCGCCGTCACGAGCTACCTCGCGGGGCAGGGGCTGCGTCGCTGGGCCCGCGATGCCGGCATGGTGGCCCGCGCCCTCGTTCGTCCCTTCACGGGGGCGCGGCGGCGGCCTCGCCACGCTGAGCTCGCGCGGTTCACCGCGCCGTACCGCCACAACCCGGGCGCCTTCGCCTCCGCGCTCGGCGTCTTCACGCTCCACCAGATCACCGAGACATGGCGGGTTTGGTGGAGCGATCCGCGCGCACGCGTGATGCGGCGGGCCGCCCTCGCCACCGCCATGCTGCCGGCCCTGGGCCTGGCCGCGACCGTCCAGTGGGCGCTGGGTCTCCGTCGGCTCGGCATCGATCTCGTCGCTCCGCTCGTGCGCTCGGCCTACGGCCAGGAGCGCCTCGCCCGCGCCGCGACGGGGCCGGCTTCTGCGCGCGGGGCGAGAGCCCAGGCGCGGGCGGACTACGACGTGCTGGTGGTGGGGGGCGGCCCGGGCGGATCCACGGTAGCGACCTTCCTGGCGCGCGGCGGGCTTCGCGTGGCGGTGGCCGAGCGTGAGGTCTTCCCGCGATTCCATATCGGCGAGTCGCTCCTGCCCGCCAACCTTCCCGTTCTCGACCGTCTCGGGGTGCGCGAGCGCATCGAGAAGCGCGGCTTCATCCTGAAGTACGGCGCGGCCTTTCACGACCAGGAGTCCGATCTCGAGTACCGCTTCTATTTCCAGGAGGGCAAACCCTGGCCGAATCACGCCTATGAAGTGCCGCGGGCCGAGTTCGACCAGGTCCTCCTCGAGCACGCCGGCGCGGAGTCCGGGGTCTCCCTGCTCCAGCCCGCCACCGTGGAGAGCGTGGAGTTCGACGCCGAGGGGATGACGGCCGAGATACGCGAGGGCGATGCGCGCCGGGTCGTCCGCGCTCGCTTCCTCGTCGACGCCAGTGGACGCGACGGATTTCTCGCCTCTCGCCGGCAGCACCGCCGCACGGCCATTCCCGGGCTCGGCAAGGTCTCGCTCTTCGCCCACTTCGAGGGCGCGGCGCGCTGGACGGGGCGGGAAGAGGGCATGATCCGGATCTTCGTCTTCGAGGACGGGTGGTTCTGGTGGATCCCGTTGGCGGGGACGGTGACCAGCGTGGGCTGCGTGCTCCATGCCCGGACGGCCCGCGACCGCCCGGGCTCTCTCGAGGCGCTGTTCGACGAGATGATTCGCCGCTGCCGCCGCGTGGCGGAGGGCTTGCGGGAAGCGCGCCGCATCACGCCGGTCATGTCCGCGGCCAACTTCTCCTACCGCGCCGACCCCGTGGTGGGCAACCGCTTTCTCTGTGTGGGCGATGCCCTGGCCTTCGTCGACCCGATCTTCTCCTCGGGCGTGTACGTGGCCATGCAGACGGCGGAGATCGCCTCGGGCGAGATCCTCCGCGCCTTCGCGGCGGACCACTTCGAGGCGGATCGCTTTCGCGCCTACCAGCGGCGATTCCAGCGAGGCATCGGCCCCTTCGTGCGCTTCATCCGTCAGTACTACGAGCCAGCCTTCCTCGAGATCTTTCTCAGGCCCCGCAAGAACTTCGCCATGCTCGACAGCGTCACCGGCGTGCTGGCGGGCGGCGCCTTTCTCCGCATGCGCTGGCGCATGCGCCTGTCCCTCGTGCTCTTCTTCGCCATCGTCCGCTTCAATCGATGGGGGCGTCGACGCCGAAACCTGCCCGTCGAGTCCCGGCTCGAGTGGTGAGCGGGAGACGATGGCGTCGCCGGTGGGCGTGAGGCTTCGCGAGCTTCTCCCCCGCGGGTACACCTTCACGATCGTGGGCATCGCGGTCGGCGTGGCGGGCCTCGTCGCCCTCGGGGCCATGGCCGAGCGGATCACGCGCTTCATCGAGGGCGGCGATCGCTTCGTGCTCGGGCAGATCTCGGTCGCGGGCGAAGGGATGGGCATGGGCACCGGCTTCACCGCGGGCGGGCTGCTCTCCGCCGCCAAGATCGCCGAGATCGCCGCGGTGCCGGGCGTCTCGGGTGTCCAGGCCCAGGTCATGATGCCGCTCAATACGAGCACCTCGCAGTTCTTGACCCTCACCCAGGAGCTGGTCTTCGGGATGGACCTGAGCGTGCCCATTCCCAATCGTCACTATCGGGAGCTGCCGGTGCGGGCGGGCCGCCCTCTTCGCGCAGCAGACCGGCGCGTGACCGTGCTGGGCGCCGATTTCGCGATCTCGCGGAAGCTCGGGGTGGGCAACTCCGTCGCCCTCGGCGGGCAGGACTTCGCGGTGGTGGGCGTTCTCGACAAGACCTTCACGGCTCCGGATCGCTTCGCCCTCGTCTCGATCGACGACGCGCGCGATCTGTGGCTGCGCCGCGACCCCCTCCTCGTCCAGGCTTTCGGGGCGGGCAGCTTGAGACGGAATGACCTCAACACGGGAGCGGCGGTGGGCTGGAAGGACGGCGAGGACCCCGACGCGCTCGCCCGACGCATCCAGGCCACCGTGCCCAAGGTCAATGTCACCATCCCCGGCGAGATCAGCCGGCTCCTGCGTCAGTCGACCGCGTTCTTCTCGGCGCTCCTCCTGGGTATCGCGGTCCTGGGGCTTCTCATCGGCGGCCTGTCCCTGTCCAACACGGTGACCGCGGCCATCTTCGAGCGCATTCGCGACTTCGGGGTCAAGCGCGCCCTGGGCGCCACCGATCTCCACCTCCTCCGCGAAGTCCTGGGCGAGGCGCTCGGCGTCAGCCTCTCGGGCGGGGTGGCGGGCGTGCTGCTGGCCCTCTGCGTCGGCACCGCCGTCGACACGCGGGCCATACGCGAAGGACAGCAGCTCTTTCTTTTCTCGCCTCGCCTCCTGGCCTTCGCGGTCGTGTTCTCGGTCGTGCTGGGCGGGCTCGCGGCCGCCTATGCCACCCTCCGCATTGCGCGCCTCTCTCCCGCCGAAGCCATCCGGCGGGGAAGCTGAGATGCATTTTCTCAGCCCTCGCCTCGCCGCTGATCCACTCAGCTCTCGTCTCGTGGCTTCGCCACTCAACTCGAACTGCCACGCCTCCGGGAGCCATTCAGCCCTCGCCTCGGGACGGCCGGCGGCCGCCGCTCAGCTCGAACAGCGGGCCCCGTCTCAGCTCGATTTTCTCGGCCCTCGCCTCGCCGGGCTCCTCGCCTCCGGCTCGTCGGCCCCGTCTCAGCTCGAACATCTATGCTCCTGAGGGCGAGGGGACTCAGCAAGACTTTCACGGGCCCCGGCGGCACGCCCGTTCCCGTGCTCCATGGTATTGACCTCGAGGTCAAGGGCGGCGAGCTGGTCGCCGTCTCCGGCGTCTCGGGCTCCGGGAAGTCCACCCTGCTCAACCTGATCGGGCTGCTGGAGCCGCTCGACGCGGGAGAGATCTGGCTTGGTGAAGAGCGCGTGAGTCACCTGGGGCGTCAGGCCCAGTGTCGCGTCCGCGGCGCCTCCATCGGCTATGTGTTCCAGTCCTTCCTGCTCCTCGCGGGCCTGACGGCCCTCGACAATGTGATGCTGGCCGCTCGCTACGTCGGCCGCGATCGCGCCGACGCCCGCCGGGAAGCCCTCGGGCTCATGGAGCGTCTGGGTGTCGCCCACCGGGCCACGCATCATCCGGCGCAGCTCTCGGGCGGCGAGCAGCAGCGCGTCGCCTTCTGTCGCGCCGTGCTGAACCGTCCACCCCTCGTGCTCGCGGACGAGCCGACGGGCAACCTCGACGACGAGCATGCCCGGGTCATCCTGGACGAGCTCCACGCGCTGGCCGCCGACCGCGGCACGGGCGTGATGCTCGTCACGCACCGGACCGAGGCCAGCGCCCGGGCCGATCGCGTGCTGCGTCTCGATCAGGGACGGCTCGCGACTCGATGAGGACAGAACTCGCCCGGCATTTTCCGCCCGCCGCGTGAGTATTCTCCGCTCGCCCTGGGCGGTCGCGGGCCTTCTTGCGCTGCTCACGCTGGCCCTCCTGTTGCCGTGGCTGGGCGCGGTCCCCTTCGACGATCCTGGCGAGGGACAGCACGCGGAGATCGCGCGTGAGATCGTCCTCTCGGGTGACTGGCTCACCCTCCGCCTGACGGGCATCCGCTACTTCGACAAGCCCCCGCTGCTCTACTGGCTGATCGCCGCGGGGTTCAAGGCCATGGGTATCTCGGAATGGGTGGCGCGCCTGCCTGCCGCCCTGGGGGCCGCCGCCGCGGTGGGAGGGACGACGCTTCTCGGCGCCCGCCTTCTGGGCCCCGGAGCTGGCGCCCTGGCCGGCGCGGGACTGCTCTCGTGCGCTCTCTTCGCCGCCTTCGGCCGCTATGTGCGACCCGAGACCCTCTTCGTCGCCGCGATCCAGTGGGGATTCACCGGCCTCCTTCTCGCGCTCGCACCTTATTGGTTCCGGGGGGGAGCGGCGCCGGTTTTCTTGGGGGTTGGCTCGGCTCGCGTTCGGCTGCGCCTCACACGGCCACCCCAGACCCGGCCACCGGATGATGAAGGGCCGCGCGCCAGGTGGTGGGCCGTGGTTGGCTGCGCCGCGCTCGGCGTGGCGGCGCTGAGCAAGGATGTCTTCGGGCTCGTGGGACCGCTCGGCGCCGTCGCCTTGGCGCTGGTCCTGGGCGGGCGGCTTTATCCCATGGGGCGCTGGCTGCCCCCTCTCGGCCTGGCCGTGCTTCTCATTCTGGGCCTGGGCTGGTATGCGCTCACCACGATGCGCAATCCCGGCTTTCTCTGGTACACCGTCGTGGACAATCACCTTCTCAACGCGCTCCAGCTACGCCAGTTCCCGGACGAAGACGTGCCGCTCTCCTCGCTCGAGTTCCTCCTCGTGGCCGGACTCGGCGCCTTTCCCTGGATCCTTCCGGCCGCGCTCGAGGTCGGGCAGCTCGCGAGACGCCGAGCCTGGAGATTCGCCGAGGACATCCCGTGGGTGGCCCTGGCCCTGTGGGCCGTCGGCATCTTTCTCGTCTTCACGCTTTCGGCCTTCAAGCTGCCGCACTATGGTCTGCCCGCCTATCCGGCCATCGCGCTGCTTGCCGCGCGTTGGTGGTCGCGGCGAGAGCCGCCGGACCGGCGACCCGCCCTCTGGCATCTGGCCGTATTCGGGCTGCTCGCCGCGATCCTCGGAGCCGCCGCCCTCACGGATGGGCGCGGCTTCATGGACACGATCTTCTCGGCCACCGATGTCTACTCACGCAAAGAAGCGCTCGCGACGCAGATCGCGCCGCTCCCCGCGTGGTCGGCCTTGCGCCCGCTCGTCTGGCACACCGCGCTCGTCTTTGCCCTGGCCGCCGCCCTGCTCGCCGCGGCCGCCGTGTGGCGGGCGGGACGGCTCGCCGCCTGCACCGTCGCCGTCACCATGCTGGCCATCGTGCCGAGCATAGGCCAGGCTCTGGGGCTCGTCTCCACGGCCCGCGCCGTCTCCGCCATGGCGGCAGAGATACGGCTCGGCTGGTCGCCTGACGGCGTGCTCATCCATGAGGGTCCAATCGAGAACTCAGGGGCCCTCGAGCTCTATGCGGGCGTGCGGCCCGTGCTGGTGGAGGCGAGGCGCAGCGTGCTCGGCATCGGGTCGACCTTTCCCGAGGCCGCCGATACCTTCTGGGATGCGGACCGGTTCACGCGCGTGTGGCTATCGAACCGTCGCGCCTTGCTCGTGACCACGCGCGATCCCGCGCGAAGCCTCGTCGCGAAAATGCCGCGTGACCGCGTGCATCTCCTGGCCTCTCGGCAGGGCCGCTGGCTCTGGAGCAATACTCCGCCCCGAGCCTAGAGACGAGTGCTCAAGAACTCGCAGGCGGTTCAAAAAGGTCCAGATGCGAGGCGGCGCCCCGCCGTTCGAGTTACGCTCCGGCCATCGGCCGACGGGAGACGAGGGCTGAGTCGATCCGCAGGTGAGGCGTTGTTCTCACTCAGCCCTCGCCTCGTGGCTACGCCCCTCAGCTCGAAATGCCACGTACATTGAACCTGCGGCCGAGGGCGCCGTCACATGGTTGCGTAGATGAGAATGACCCTGGTTCAGCGCCTGGGTCTCTTCGCGCAAGCGCTCATCGCCGCAGATGGGCCTTTTTCAGCCGCCTGTCCCCTCAGATTTCCCGATAGAAGAGCAGGAGGAGCCCGACGAGAGCCAGGCCGGGCGCCCAGATCCGCCCCGCGATGGCGCCTTCTCGTTCCGGAAGCCTGAGCTCGAGCCATCGGGACCAGCCCACGACGATGGCCACCACGGCCAGGGGCAGGTGAGTCACCTCCATCAAGTACGCCTCCTTGATGTTCTGCAGCGTGTGGGCGTGCGCCAAGAGCAGCGCCCCGCTGATCGCGCAGACAAAGGGAAACACGAGGGCGAGCCGCTCGTCGCGCAGTCGCCCCGTCCGCACCAGCCACTCGAAGACGCCGAAGATCACGGGGAGGACGCCGAGGAGACGGTGCTGCAGCACCTCCGGATCCCCCAAGCTTTGCCAGAAGCCCTGCGGTCCCAGCGGCCAGGCTTCGGGATCGCTTCGAAAGAGCAGGAAGGCCCCCAGCCCCACCAAGAGAAGCGGCCAGTTGCGCGCCCACGGCGCCCGTCCCGTGCGCTCGAGAACGGCGAGGAGGCCCATGGCCAGGACGAAGAGCCCGGAGACATTGTGGTTGTACTCGGACCAGAGGCTGTCCTGGATCGTGCGGGGCGCCTCCTTGTCCGTGAGGTCCGATGCCTGCGCCAGCTCGGTGAAGGACGGCGTGGAGAGCGTCGGCCACCTCGGCGTGAAGCGGAACGCGACCTCCGCGAGAGTCGCGCGATCGGCCATCTGGTCCACGGCGGGCGGCACGGAGCCGAGGGCCGCGGCCAGGAAGAGCACGGTCACGGCCGCGCCAACTTCCACCTCGACGAGCCGGCGGAGCGTGAGGGACGGCACGTGCGCGTCTCCGCGGAGGCGACGCGCCGCGAGGAAATTGAGCGCTCCCAGGCCGAGGAGACCGAGAAAGAGCACGCTCTTGGTCAAGGTCATGGCGCCATACGCCGTGCCCAGAGCGGCGCCGGGCCCGCCCACATAGAGAAGCCAGAGCCCGACGGCCGCGGCGGCCAGCATCAGCACGGCCCCCTGAGCCATCAGAGAGAATCGGCGGAGCGTCTCGGCCGGCCAGGGCCGCGAGGCGCGACGCCATGCCAACACAAGGAGATGGACGAGTGAACCCACCCACACACCCGCGGCGAGCTGATGGGCGGCATCGAGAGCGAGAAAGAGTGCGCCCCGGTCTAGCCGGCCCACCGCGTGGCTCATCCATGCCGCGCTCGCCGTGGCGGCCGCGGCCAGGGCGACCAGCGCGAGCCAGCGGGCCAGCGAGCATGGGCTCCCGCGCACGAGGGCGCAAGTGGCCATCACGGCGCCGAAGAGCAGCACGCGCGCGAGGGCGGCGAAGAAGAGAGGTGTCCCAAGCGCCTGGGTCACGGGCCAGCCGTCCGGGCCGGCCGTGGAGGCCAGCACCACGAGGAAGGATCCGACCTGGCAGGTCGCGGCAAGCCCGGCCCCCGTGGCAGCGATTCCGAGCGCGCGTCCGATGTCCCGCTCGACATCGCGCTCGCGCAAGAGCCAGCGGCGTAGCACGAGGAAGCCGAGCACCGCGCCGCCTATGGCCACGGACTGTCCCACCAGGCCGAGCGCCCTCAGGTAGACCTGGACGAGAGCAATCATGGCCTGCGGCTCAGGGGCGAGCGACGGGGGAGCCGGCCAGACGCTCGAGCAAGGCGAGGGTGATGACGCGGGCCGCGCCGGGGCGCCGGATCTCCCGCATGCGCTTGGCGAGATCGGTCAAGAGACCCGGCTCGGTCAATGTCCGGCGCACTACGGCACCCAGCTCCGCGGCCGACCGGGCGCGGAGGGCGGCGCCCGCCTCCACGATGAAGCGCTCATTGCGCCGCTCGTGGCCCGGGAGAGACCCGAAGCAGACCACGGGCAGATCGCAGGCGATGGCTTCGGCCAGGGACACGCCGCCCGCCTTGGTGACGAGGAGGTCGGCGGCCGCCATGAGCTGGCGCATCTCGTCCGTGTAGCCGAGCACGCGGACGCGGCGGCCGGCGCCCCGGATGGATTCCTGGAGCCGCGCGCGGAGGGCGCCGTCGTGACCCGCGACGATCAGGGCCTGGAGCGGCACGGGCAGATCGCGAAGCACGCCGGTCGCCGCGGGCAGGTCGCCCGTCCATCCGAAGGCGCCCGCCATGGCGAGCACGACCGGGCGCTCGAGATCGAGACCGAGGGCCCGGCGCGCGGAGGTGGGGTCGGCCGGCTGCTCGAACTCGGCGCGCACGGGCAGGCCGCTGGCGAGCACGCGATCGGGCGCGATGCCGTGGGCGATGAGATCGGCGCGGACGCTCTCCGCGGGAACGCAGTGGAGATCCACCAGGGGCGGAATCCATTGGCGGTGAACGGCGAAGTCGCTATACACGAGGGCGTGGGGAATGCGCGTGACGCCGCGGCGGCGCAGGTCCGACAACGCGCCCGCCGGCGTCGGGTGCGTGGAGACGACGAGATCGGGCCGCTCGCGCTCGAGCAGGCTCAGGAGCCGCGGCGTGCCCAGCGACCCCATGCCGAAGACGAGCCCCGAGGACGGGCTCAACCGGTCGCCCACCCAGTAGCCGAAGCCCCAGAGAGCGGGAGCCCGGCGCAGGATCGCCCCGTAGAGACGGCGGCTCCACCGGTCGAAGGCGGGATGCACGAGATCGCGGAAGTGATCGACGATGCGCGTCTCCGCGCCGGCCGCCTGCAGAGACGCGTCGAGGGCGCGGGCAACCGCATTGTGTCCGGAGCCGTAGCTGGCCGACAGGATGAGGACTCGCGGAGCGGCCGTACCCACAGCGGCAAAATGGTAGCATGAGCATCATGCCCGCGTTCGTGAAGTAGCTCGCCACGCGACAGATTGGGTGGTGGGGCCGCACCGCTTTTGCTAAGGTGGCGGGGACATGATGGCTGACTATCTCCGCACGCTCTTTCTGCACCCGCCGTCTCCGGACGGCTTCGACGGCGGCGCCGGCTCTCGTTACCAGGCCAAGCGAGAGATTCGCTCCTTCTGGTACCCCACCTGGCTTGCCCAGCCGGCGGCCCTCGTCCCGGGCTCCCGGCTGATCGATGCGCCGCCCGACGGGCTCACCCTGGACGATGTCCGGCCGCTCGCGCGACAGTACGACCTCTGCGTCATGCACACGAGCACGCCGTCCTTCCCGGGAGACGTGCGGGTGGCCGAAGCCCTCAAGGCCGAGAACCCGCGACTGCTCATCGGCATGGTAGGCGCGGCGGTGGCCGTGGCCCGCGAGGCGTCGCTTGACGCGAGCCCGGCCCTGGACTTCGTGGCGGGGAGCGAGTTCGACTTCACCATCCAGGAAGTGGCCCAGGGGCGCCCGCTCGTCGACGTGGCGGGACTGTCCTGTCGGGTCAACGGCCGGCTCGAGCACACGCCGGAGCGACCGATCCTCGAGAACATGGATCTTCTTCCGTTCGTCACGCCGATCTACAAGCGCGACCTGACGGTGGAGCACTACGCGATCGGCTATCTCCACCACCCGTACGTCTCGCTCTACACGGGCCGCGGATGCCGCTCCAAGTGCACGTTCTGTCTCTGGCCCCAGACGGTGGGCGGCCAGCGCTACCGGACACGGAGCGTGGGGCACGTGGCGGAGGAGATGGCCCTGGCCCAGCGGCTCTTCCCGCAGGTGAAGGAGTTCTTCTTCGACGACGACACGTTCACCGACGACCTGCCGCGGGCCGAGGCCATCGCGAGGGAGCTGGGCAAGCTCGGCATCACCTGGTCGGTCAATGCCAAGGCGAATGTGCCCTACGCGACGCTCAAGGTCCTCAAGGACAACGGCCTGCGCCTCCTGCTCGTGGGGTACGAGTCCGGCAACCAGCAGATCCTGAACAATATCAAGAAGGGCGTCCGCCTCGACCTCGCCCGGCGCTTCACGCGCGACTGCAAGGCGCTCGGCATCGCGATTCACGGCACCTTCATCCTGGGCCTGCCCGGGGAGACGCGCGAGACCATCCAGGAGACCATCCGGTTCGCCTGCGAGATCGACCCGACGACCATCCAGGTCTCTCTCGCCGCGCCGTATCCGGGCACGGCGCTCTTTGCCGAGGCCCAGCGCAATGGCTGGATGGAGGCCGAGGCGCTCGTGGACGAGGCGGGGGTGCAGGCGAGCGCCATCGGGTATCCGCACCTCTCGCGGACGGAGATCTTCCAGTCCGTGGACCTCGTGTACCGGCGCTTCTACTTCCGCCCGCGAAAGATGATCTCGCTGGGCGCGGAGATGCTGCGCGACCGCGAGGTGATGCGCCGCCGGCTCCACGAGGGGCGCGACTTCCTCCGCTTCCTCCGCCAGCACCGCGCTGCAGTTCCCGCGATCAACTAGTACCCCATCGCTTCGTCGTCGCGCGGTGGCGGGCGGGTGGCGCCGGCGTGACTTCCTGCACTTTCAGTGACGGGCACTCCAGACAGCGCGAGTTGTCCTCTCCTCTCCGGGAGGGCGGGTGGCGGGCAGGCATTCCCTCGGGAGCGAATCCGACGAGCCGTAGCGCGCCCCGAAGCGCAGGGCGCCTCCGCCGCGCGAACCGTCCCTGCGAAGCAGGGCGGCGAGCGCAACCCCCGTCTCGGGGGATGGGGGGCAGGCGGAGGCGCCCGAGCGAGGTGGCGCGCGAGGCGAGGAGGTTGAGCGCACGAGGGAATGCCTGCCCGCCGCCCGCCCGCGCTCGCACGCGGGTCCCGAACGCCTCGCGTGATAGCATAGCAACATGCGTGTATTGGTCATCGACGCCATCGCTCCCGAAGGCATCGCGTACCTCGAGGAGCGCGGCTTTCAGGTCGACCAGGTGTCGTCGAAGATGCCGCGGGCCGAGCTTCTCGCGACCATTGCGGGCTACGAGGCCATCGTCACGCGCTCGTCCACCACCGTGAACGCGGAGTTCCTCGGTCACGCCCGGCGCCTCCGCTTCCTCGGCCGGGCCGGGGTGGGCGTGGACAATATCGACGTCGAGGCTTGCTCGCGCCAGGGGGTGGTTGTGGCCAATGCGCCCTACGGCAATGTGGTCTCGGCGGCCGAGCACACCATTGGCATGCTCCTCGGCCTCGTGCGGAAGATCCCGGTGGCCCACGAAGCCCTCAAGCGCCTCGAATGGGACCGCGGCATCTCCGGCTCCGAGCTCTTCCGCAAGACGGCGGGCGTGATCGGCCTCGGCAAGGTTGGCTCGCGCGTGGCCGCGCGGCTGCGCGCCTTCGACATGGAAGTCCTGGTTTACGATCCGTATATTCCCGAGGGCCGCGCCCGCGATCTGGGCGTCCGACTCACCGACCTCCAGACGCTCCTCACCCAGGCCGACATCGTCACCGTCCACGTCCCCCTCTCCGACGACACGGAGAACATGCTGGCCGCCCGTGAGCTCGCTCTCATGAAGCCCGGCGTGCGCATCGTCAACTGCGCCCGCGGCGGCATCGTCAACGAGGGCGATCTGCTCGCCGCCCTCGAGTCGGGCCACGTGGCGGGCGCCGCCGTGGACGTGTGGACCGAGGAGCCGCCCGTCTCGCCCCTCGTCCGCCGGCTCGTGCAGCATCCCCGGGTGGTGGTGACCCCACACCTCGGCGCCAATACGCAGGAGGCGCAGGTCAACGTCGCCGTCGACGTCGCCCGACAGCTCGTCGCCTTCCGCGACGGCGAGCTCGTCGAGCATGCCGTCAACGTGCCCGTGGGCGACCGGGAGGCCATGGCCGAGCAGAGGCCCTTCGTGGCCCTGGCCGAGATCCTCGGGCGCTGCTGCCTGCAGCTCGAGAAAGACAATGTCGAGCGCGTGGAGGTCGAGGTGGCGGGACAGGTGGCGAAGCGCGATCCCGAGCTGATCGGCCGCGCCGTGCTCAAGGGCCTCCTCGACGGCGTCACCGCGGAGGCCGTAAATCTCGTCAACGCGCGCCTGGTGGCTCGGGAGCGCGGGCTCGAGGTGGTGATCAGCACCGACGAGGCCGCGCCCTCCGGCTATACCAACCTCGTCACCGTCACCACCCAGGCGGGCTCGGGACGGAAGATCATCGCGGGCACCGTCTTCGACGGGGCGCCGCGCATCGTGCGCCTCAGGGATCTCCACATCGAGTTCATCCCCGAGGGGCACATCCTCGTCCTCTCCTACGAGGACCGCCCCGGCATGGTCGGCAAGATCGGCTCCATCCTCGGGCGCCACAACGTCAATATCGCCTCCATGCACGTGGGGCGCCGCACCAAGCGCGGACGGGCCATCGTCGTGCTTCTTCTCGACGAGGACGTGTCGGCCGAGGTCATCGAAGAGGTCTCCAAAGCCGTGGAGGCCGATTTCGCCCGCCTCGTTCGCCTGGGCGCATGATGCCGGCCGCCGCCGCGAAAAAGCGCCGGGCCTCGCGGAAGCCGAGGGTCTTCGAGCGGCGGCCCTGGGGCGGCTTCGAGAACGTCGTGGAAGGTCCGGGCTACAAGGTCAAGCGCCTCGTGGTCATGCCCGGCCATCGCATCAGCCTCCAGCGTCATCGCTTCCGCGCGGAGCAGTGGGTAGTGGTGGCGGGGACGCCGCGGGTCGTGATCGGAACCCGGGCCCGCCGCGTCTCGCTGCGCGAAACGGTACTCGTCCCGCGCGGGGCCTGGCATCGGATCGAAAATCCCGGCCGACGCCCGGTCGTCATCATCGAGGTGCAGCACGGGCCGTATCTCGGCGAGGACGACATCATCCGACGCGACGACGACTACGGCCGCGCCGCCGCCCCCTCCCGCCGAGGCGGCTGAAAAAGGCCCATCTGCGTCGTTGCCGAGGGCGGCGGCACCCGCTCAACGTAGGTGGCAGTTCGAGCTGAGAGGCGCAGGCACGAGGCGAGGGCCGGGTGAGAACTACGCCTCGGGGTGCCGCCGCCCTCGCCGCCTCGCATCTGGACCTTTTTGAGCCGCCTGCCATGAGCCGCCTGCTATCTGAAGTAGCGGGAGATTCCTAGGTACAGGGCCGCCAGGCCCAGATACTCGTGCAAGACCGCCTCGGCCGCGCGGCGCTTGCGCCACCAGCCGTCAACCTGGAAGCCGTCCTCCGGCGCCAGGGCCACGAGCCCCTCGATGCCCGCCGGCGCCTCACGTCCCCAGACGAGCCTGACCCGTCGTGAATGGTGCGGCGAGGTGACGAGGATGACGCGGCGCCAGCCCTGTTCCTGCGCGGCCAGCCCCACGCGCCGGAGCTCGGTCTCCGTGATCTGGACGGGCTCTCGCAGGAGGACCAGGGCCCCGGGCGGTACGCCGTGGCGCTCGAGCACCAGCCGCGATTCGCCCTGGAAATCGTGCGCGCGTATGCCCATCCGGATGAGCTCGTTCACGCGCGAGGGCGTGTGGTGATTGGAGACCACGACGCGAGGCGCCAGCCCTTGGCGGTACAGCGCGGCGGCCGCCGCCTCGTGGGAGGGAATGCCCCCGGCGAGGACGACGATGGCGTCGGCCCCCTCGAGGGCGTCCTGCACCACGAGGGCTCCGGCGAGCCAGCGGAAGGCGGGAGCATGACCCAGGAGGACCGCGATGGCGAGGGCGGCCAGGACGGCCGTCCATCGGAGACCACGCCGCGCGCGGGGCGTCATCGCTCCAGCTCGACCAGGTATTCCTTGATCCGGCGGGCATCGGGCGCGTCGGGCTTGAGGCCGAGGTAGGCCCGGAACGCGGCCTTGGCCTTCTCGGGATCCTTGCTCTGGTAGTAGAGCAGGCCCAGCTGGCGGAAAGGATCGGGAAAGGTCGAGTCGAGCTGGGCCGCGCGCTCATAGGCCTCACGAGCCTGGCTCAGCAGGAGCGGCTTGTCCGCCGGATTCTTGGCGCGCTGGGCCTGCAGGCGGTAGAGGTCGCCGAAGTAGAGGTGCGTGGTCGGATCCTTGGGCGCCAGGGGCAGCACCCGGTCGAGCTGCGCCTTGGCGAGCCCGAAGCGCCCGGCCCGGATGTCGAGGGCCGCGTTCTCGCGTACCACCGTGCGGGTGCGGAGCGTGAAATCCTCGGCACTCAACGCGAGGGCGCTCGTTGTTCCGGCCGGGGCCGGCAGGGTCTTGAGGAGCTCGCGGGTACTGGTGATGCGCTCGTCGAGCCGCGGGTGATTGCCGAAGAAGAAATTCTCGAGTCGGCGGCCGTCGCCGTGGTCGTTCTTGAGGAGCTCGAAGACCCGCGGCGCCTCCCGCGGATCGTAGCCCGCCGCCACCATGCGCTCCAGCCCCTCGCGATCGGCCTCGCGCTCGAGGTCACGCCCGTACCCGTTGACGGCGGCGATGAAGGCGAGCTGGAGCCCCAGCCCCAGGAAGACGTTGGAGGAGGCTCGCAAGACTTCGGGCGACACGTAGTTGCCCTGGCCCTGCTGCTGACCGGGGGCCACGGCCACGCCCAGGGCGGCGGCGATCCCCGCCATGGTGAAGAAGATCTGCTTGTTTCGCGCGTCACGGTTGAACCTGAGGGCGTGCCGGTTCGTCACGTGGGTCAGCTCGTGGCCGAGGATCATGGCCAGCTGAGATTCGTTCTCGAGCCGGCTGAGCAGCCCCGTATGGAGGTACACCTTGCCGTTGGGCATGGCGAAGGCATTGAGCGTCGGGTCGCGCACCACGGCGATCCGCACGGCGGGGGCGCCCGCCTGCCTGGCCTCCTCCGGCACCAGCTTGGCCGCCACCCCCGAGAGATACTCCTCGAGCAGCGGGTCATCCCAGACCTTGCCGAGCTTGGCGAGCTTTTCCTCCTCTTTCTCGGCGTCGCTCCAGAGCTGCTTCTCGTCAGGCTCCGGCCGGTACGGTTTGCCCTGGTAGCCCATGGGCGGCACCTGGCTCGAGGCGCATCCGGCGAGCAGAGAAATGACGAGAAGCCAGGCCAAAAACTTGGCGGGCCACCCCCGGCGGCTATACCATGACGCGCAGGAGGTACTAGCCATGCGCCGTGTCCTTGCTCTCTCGCTCTGTCTTCTGGCCGCGACGGCCTGCGCGTCCAACCCGCCGCGCGTGCAGCGCAGCGAGTTCGAAGACATCCCGGTTCCCAAGGGGCTGACGGTGGACATCAACCGGTCCACGGTGATCGAATCCCCCGCTGTCAAGGCCGCCCGGATCTTCTACAAGGGCCGCCTCGAGGTGGACAGCCTCGCCGTCGCGCTCCGGACCACGCTCGAGGCGAACGGCTGGCGTCACCTGTCCTCGACGACGTCGTCGGACAAGGGGATCACCCAGGTCTATGACAAGGCCGGGAGCTCGCTGCAGGTGACCGTCTACGAGGGCTGGTACTACACCTGGGTCGAAATGGCCGCGACACGGGTGATGAGCCCGGCGGGGACGGCCAGCACTCCGCCGACGGCGACCCCGACCAAGCAGTAGCCCGTCCGGGCGCGCGGAGCTGTCTCCAGGCTCGTTCATCCCGCTGCGCGCGGCGCGGCGGCGGTCATCTTTTCTTCAGAAGCTTCTGGACGACCTGGACGAGTTGCTCGACGCCGTGCGTCTGCTTGCCCGTGAGGTGCACGCGCACGACGCGCCGTCCGGCTTCTCGCAAAGCCTGAAGATCGCCCAGGGCCTGCGCGGCCTTGAACGTCGAGAAGCCATAGCCAGACCCGGGAATGGCCATGTCCTCCTTGTCCTCGCCCGTGATCTGGATGAAGAGCCCATTGGCCCGCCCGCCCTTGTGGAGCTGGCCGGTCGAGTGCAGGTACCGCGGCCCGAAGGACACGGTGGTGGCGATCTTGAGGCGGTCCCGCAGGAGCGTCCGGAGCTCCTGCAGCCGGCTCCACGTGTCGGCGGTGGGGGCCAGGTAGGCCTGAATCGCGAGATAGTCGCCGGGCTGGGCCTGCGCGAAATGGGCGCTCAGCCCTGCGGCGAAGCCCGCCACCGTCTTGCCTGACTTCGAATTCGTCATGAGCAGGAGGCCGTTCTCCTCCGCGTCCGCCGGCCACTCGGGAAGCTTCTTGTTCTTCTTCCAGGCGGCGAGGAGGGCGGTGGTGTTCTCCTTGGCTCGCGTGACGTCAGGCTCGTCGAAGGGGTTGACGCCGAGGGCCACGCCGGCGGCCGCGGTGGCCAGCTCCCAGCGGAAGAACTCCGCGCCGATCTCGAGAGGATCCTTGACGGGAATGCGGATGACGGGATGCCCGGCGTCCTCGAGGGCGGTGAGGTACACCTCGTGGGTGCTGTCACCCTCGAGGGTGATGGCCACGAAGACGCGATCTGAGCCATACACGATGGGTGACCCTAGCGGCTCGTCGTCCACGGGAACCAGACCCTTGCCGTCCTTGCCGAGGGACTCCGCGAGGAGCTGCTCGATCCAGGGACCCAGACTCCGCAGCTTGCGCGACAGCACGAGCGTGACCTTGTCGCGTCCGCTCTTGGCGAGCCCGGCCAGGGCGGCCCCGAGGCGCACCGCGGCATTGTCGCGGGGGCCCAGGGCATTGCCGCACGTCTCGACCATGGCATGGGCGCGGTCGATGAGCATGGTGATGTCGATGCCGATGAGGGCGGCGGGCACGAGGCCGAAGAAGGAGAGGGCCGAGTAGCGTCCCCCGATGGAGGAGGGATTGAGAAAGGTGCGTCGGAAGCCGGACTCGGTGGCGAGCTTGTCGAGGGGCCGGCCCGGATCCGTGATGGCCACGAAGTGGATTCCCGCCCGCGGCACCGAGGAGGACTCGACCTGGCCGCGGAAGAACTGGTAGAAGGCGAGGGTCTCGGCGGTGGCCCCGGACTTGCTCGACACGATGAAGAGGGTGCGCGTCAGGTTGAGGTGGTCGAGCGTGCGCTTCACCGCTTCCGGATCCGTGGAGTCGAGCACGAGGAGGTCGGGGAAGCCCATCTTGGAGCCGAAGGTCAGATTGAAGACCTCGGGGGCGAGCGAGGAGCCGCCCATACCCACGAGCACGACGTGGGTGAACTGCAGCCGCCGGATCTCGTCGGCGAAGCTCTTGATGTCATCGGAGTGCCCGCGCATGATCGTCGGCGAGGTCAGCCATCCAAGCCGGTTGCGAATGGCCGTCGTCTCACCCTTCCAGAGCGAGGCGTCCTTGACCCAGAGCCGGTCGAGGAAATCCTGCCTCTCGAGAAGATCCATGGTCTCCTGCACCGCCGGGAGCTTGAAGACCTCGTCCACGGGCTGGGCGGCGCCGGTTGGGACGACCGGCGCCCCCGTGGCCAGGCTGCTCGCGGCATGCTCCGGCGCCCGATCCGGCTCGGCCGCGCTCTCCTCGTAGGCTTCGGCGATGGCATCCGGAGGCTCGGCCCAGGCCTCGCGCGCGCCGGCCGCGACCGGCCTCGCGTCTAGCCGCGGGGGGACGGCGCCCGGACGAGGCGGGGCCTTGTCGATCACCGACGGGCTGGCCTCGAGCAGGGCCACCTTGGAGACCTTCCGCACGAAGCGCTCGTCGCTCTTGAAGGCGGAGGCGAGCCAGGCGGTGCTGATCTCGACGGCGCGCGCCGCGTCCACTTCCCGCGCGCCCAGGCAGAGGACATTGGCGTCGTCCTCCTCGCGGGACAGGCGGGCCGCCTGCGCGTCGTGGCAGAGGGCGGCCCGGATGCCGCGGAGCTTGTTGGCCGAGATCGAGGCGCTGGTGCCGCTGCCGCACATGAGGATGCCCGCGTCCACGAAGCCCCGCAGCACGGCCTGCCCGACCGCGCGAGCATAGTCCGGGTAGTCCACCGGATCAGTCGAGAAGGTGCCGAGGTCGAGGAGATCGTGGCCTGCCGTCTCGAGGGCTGCGGTTACGTACTCCTTCAGCGGAAAGCCAGTGTCGTCACAGCCGATGGCGATTCGCATGGGGCCCCTTATTCTCTCAGGAGAGGCGTGGCCCCACAATGATGTCATACAGGTGTCGCTGGCGCCTCATGGCGGCGTCGTACACGGCGTGGCGGCGCGCATCGGGCACGACCAGGCGGCCGGGCGGCAATGCGGGCGGCGCGGGCGCCCCGAGGGCCTCGATGGCCAGGAGCGCGGCTCCACGGCTCGAGGCCTCCGCCAGCGAGGAGATCTCCAGTGGCCGGCCCAGGACATCGGCCACGATGCGGGCCCAGGCCGGCGAGCGCGCGAGGGCGCCCCCGGTGGCGACGACGGTGTGGTCGGGTGAGGCCAAGGGGGCCAGGAGCTCGTAGACCGCACCCAGACGATAGGCCACGGCTTCGAGGAGGGCGCGGAGCAAGTCCGTCGCCGTGGTGGCGAGACCGAGCCCAGAGAGCGCGGCGCGCGCGTCCTCGTTCCAGCCCGGGCTCCTCTCGCCCGCGAGGAAGGGCAGCGCCGTGAGGCCGTGCTCATCAGGGGCGGCCGCGGTGAGAGCCTCCTCGACGGCTCCGTCACGCTCCGGCAAGGCAAGCACGCGACGCGCCCAGGCCCAGACATTGCCGCCTTCCGACGTCGCGCCGCCGACCAGGTGCCGGCGAGCGTCGATGCGATAGTGCCAGAGCCCCCCCGGCACGCGTGGCGCGGTGGGCGTCACGAGTCGGAGCGCGGCGGAGGTTCCGACATTGAGCGCGATGCGGTCGGGCCCCGTGCACCCCGAGCCGAGATTCGAGCAGGCGCCGTCTCCGGCAGCGGGCAGCCAGAGCGTCTTGTCGAGGGCCGGCCATCGGCGCCGCCATTCAGGCCGAAGGCCGCAGGCCGGCGCGTCGTCGATGGGCGGCCGCTGACGGGCCGTGACGCCCGAGGCCTCGAGCATGGCCTCATCCCAGACCGCGCCCGACTGATCGAGGAGTCCTGTGCCCGAGGCCATGGACAGGCTCGAGGCCAGCCGCCCCGTTATCCGCATCAGGAGATACTCGGCGAATCCGCAGACGGTGGCCGCGCGCGCGAGCAGCGCGGGATCTCTCTCGCGGAGCCAGGTCAGCTTGGCCGGGAAGAAGGTGGCGTGGAGCGGCGCCCCCGTGCGTGCGTGAATCGAGGCTTCGTCGAGTCGGGCGCGAAGCGTTCTGGCCGCCGCCGCGCTTCGGGTATCGGCCCAGGTGAATACAGGCGTGAGCGGAGCGCCTGCCCCGTCGAGGAGCAGGAGGCCGTGCCAGAAGATGGAAGCGCCAATGGCGGCGGGCGGCTCGCGGGCGGCGGCCAGGCATCGATCGATGGTGTCGACCACCGCCTCCAGCAGGCGATCGGCGTCGAGCTCGGCCCCGCCCTCGGCGGTGAAGACCGGCTCATAGGCCACACTCGCGTCGAGGCCGGCCACCGGGCGGGCCGTCGCATCGTAACCGACGGCACGCGCGGAGCTCGTGCCCACATCCAGCGCCAGAACCCACATGGGTGCGGTATATTCTGGGCTACGCGGCGCGCGAGTGCGGCACGGATTTTTGCCGGCGCGCGAAGGAAAGAGAGGATCCCGGATGGCGGAGCCCGAGTGGGAGCTGTTGACGGTGCAGGGGCTGTCCATGACCGACGAGACGGCTGCCGAGTTCGTCGGCACCTTCGTCATCCACCGGGCCGGCCACGCGGAGCCGGTCGAGCAGGTGCGGCTGCGCGTCAAGCGGAGCGTTCTCGAGGAGGTGTCGCGCACCCTGCAGCGTCTCCTCACGCGCTCCACACGGTTTTCCCGCTAGTACCTATCGAGGAGCTTCCATGGCCATCATCACCGTGCTGAGCCCCGTGGGGGAGCTGAGGCAGGCGACCTTCGCGGTGCCGCCCCTGCCCGCGGACCTCCGTGGCCTTACCGTCGGCTTCGTGGACAACACCAAGCACAACTTTGATCTTCTCGTCGAGGGTATGGCCGCCCTCCTGAAGGAGCGCTTCGGCGTCAAGGCCGTCATACACCGGAAGAAGGCCAATGCCTCGACGCCCGCGGCCGACGAGATCATCGAGGGACTGGCCAAGGATTGCGATGTCGTCTTCGCCGGCTCGGGTGACTGAGGCTCCTGCACGTCGTGGAGTCTCCACGACTCGCTGGAGCTGGCCAAGCGCGGCACCCCCTCGGGGCTCATTGCCACCACCGTTTTCCAGGGGCTCGCCACGAGCGAGATGGCGGCCCTGGGCGCCACCGCCCTGCCGCTTCTGGTGGTGCAGCACCCGCTCGGCGGTGAGAAGCCTGAGGCCGTGAGCCGCCGCGCCCTGCAGGCCATCGAGCAGCTGGCGAGCCTGCTCGGCTCGGCGTGAGGCGACCGGGCGCCGTTTTCACTCAGCCCTCGCCTCGCCGCTCTCCTCGCCTGCGGCTCGTCGGCAGCGTCTCAGCTCGAAGATCAACTCCTCCCCGCTTCAGGCTGCTTCGGGTCTGATGCGGCTCTCGCTCCTCGTCGTCTCGGCCGCTCTCTTCTTCTCGGGAGCGGCCGGGCTCGTCTATCAGGTCGTCTGGCTCCGCATGCTCGGGCTCGTCTTCGGCCACGCCGTGGACGCGCTCACTGCCGTGCTGGTCGCCTTCATGGCGGGGCTCGCCCTCGGCAGCGCGGTGGGCGGCCGGCTCTCTTCCCGCCTGCGCGCGCCGCTCGCGGCCTATGCCTGGCTCGAAGTGGGCATCGCGGTCTATGCCCTCGGTCTGCCCGCCGGGCTTCCCGCCCTCACCCGTGTCTCGCTGAGCGTTCGCGGCGCCCTCGGCCTCTCGTATGAAGGCTGGAGCCTGCTGCAGGTGGCGCTCGCCTTCCTCGTGCTGCTGCCTCCCACCGCGCTCATGGGGGCCACGCTGCCGCTGGTGTCCCAGGCCCTCGCCTCGGGCGGCGAGGCGCCCGGCCGTCGGGTGGGCGCCCTCTACGCGGTCAATACGTGGGGCGCGGTGACCGGGGCGCTCGCCGCCGGATACTTCTTGCTCCCCGCCATGGGCAATCGGGCAACCGTGTGGATCGCTGCCGGCGCCAACATGGTGGCGGCGGCGCTTGCCTTCATCATCTCGCGCCGTCTCGAGCCGCGCTCTCCGCGTGAATCCGCCGTTGCTCCCTCCGCGGGCGAGACGTTCGGAGTGCGCCGCGGGCTGATTCCGGCGGCCATGGCGGTCTCGGGCGCGGCGGCCATGGTCTTCGAAGTCGCGTGGACGCGCGCGCTCTCGCTCCTCCTGGGAAGCTCGACGTACGCCTTCGCGGCCATGCTCCTCGCCGTGCTCGTGGGCCTGGCCACGGGCAGCGCGGTCTATGCATGGCGCTGGGGGAATCGGCTGGTCGGCCCGGCCGCCCTGGGCGTGATCCAGATAGGCGTGGGTGTCTCGGCCGCGGTCGTCCTGGCAAGCTTCGAGCGCTTCCCAGATGTGATTCTGGCCGCGCTCCGCATGTCCACGTCGCCCAGCTGGGTGGATCTCGTCGAGATTCTCGTGAGCGTCGCCGCTCTCACCATGGCGACGATTTGGATGGGAGCGGCCTTTCCGTGCGCCATTGCCGCGGCGTCCGGAGGAGCTCGCGCCGGAATCAGGATAGGGCAGGGGGTGGGCCGCCTCTACGCCGCCAATACGGCCGGCGCCATTGTCGGCGTTCTCCTGGGCGGTCTCGTTCTCGTTCCCACGTGGGGGATTCACGGCGCGCTCAAGGTCGCCATCGTCGCCACCCTGGCTCTCGGCGGAGCGCTCCTCGCCGCCGGCCGGGGCTCGACCCTCCGGCGCGGGGTCGGGGCCGCCGCCGCGCTCTTGCTGGCCATGGGCGCCGCCTTCCTGCCGAGCTGGGATGCGCGCCTGATGTCGAGCGCTCCCGCCGTCTACGCTCGCAGCTATCTCGAAGCCGGGACCACCCGCCCCCTGCGAGAGCTCGTGGGAGGGCAGGAGGTCCTCTTCTATCGTGACGGACGCAGCGGCACGGTGGCGGTGACCCGACAGGGGGGCCACACACTCCTGCGCATCAACGGCAAGATCGATGCAGGCACCGTGGTGGACATGCCGACCCAGGTCATGGCCGCGCATCTCCCGCTGCTCGCGCATCCGGCCCCCAAGACGGTGTTCATCCTGGGCCTGGGCTCGGGCATGACGGCGGGGGCCACCGCGCGCCATCCCGTCGAGCGCGTGGATGTTCTCGAGATCGAGCCCGCCGTCATCGAGGCATCGCGCTTCTTCCGTGATTTCCACGGCGACGTCCTCCGCGATCCGCGTGTTCGCGCCATGGTCGGAGACGGGCGGAATTTCCTGCAAGCCTCGCCCGCGCGCTACGACGTGATCATCTCGGAGCCGTCGAATCCCTGGATGAGCGGGCTGGCCGCGCTCTTCTCGCGCGAGTTCTTCCGGCTCGCTCGCGAGCGCCTGCGGCCGGGCGGGGTGATGCTGCAGTGGGTGCAGAGCTACAACCTGGCCCCCGACGACCTCAAGATGGTGGTGGCCACCTTCCGGGAGACCTTCCCGGCCACGAGCATCTGGGAGCCGAGACCCGGCGACTTTCTGCTCCTGGGCCGGGTCGAGAAGGTGCCGCTGGACGCGCGCCGGCTGCGCGAGCGGTGGGAGACGGAGCCGCGAGTGCGCGCCGACCTCGAGCGGCTGGGGATAGGCAGCTGGGCGGGCGTGCTCGGCCTCTTCGTCCTGGGGGAAGAGGACACGGCTCGGCTGGCCGCGGGCGCGGGCGTCAACACCGACGATCGATTGCCTCTCGAATTCGGCGCCCCCCGCGCGCTCTATCTCGAGACCTCGATCCCGAATCGCGCGATGGTCGCGTTTTTCCGGAGCGCCGACCTGCCCGCCTTGACCCCGGAGAGCGCGCCGTTGATGGAGCAGACAGAGAACCGGTACTGGACGGGCGTGGGCTGTCTCCGGCGCGCGGATCCCGCCTCGGCGCTCGCGCACTTCGAGCGGGTGCTCCAGCTCGATCCGACCCATGCCCCCGCAGCCATCGCGGCGGCTACCGCCGCGCTGCAGCTCGGTCATCCGGCCCCTGCGCTCGAGTTCGCGCGGCGGGCCCTCGCTCGGCAGCCTCCGCCGCCCGCGGCGCTCTTTCTCGCGGGTGTGGCGGCCTGGTGGCTCGGCCGCGTCCAGGAGGCGGGCGCGTATCTCGAGCGCGCCACCGCCCTCGAGCCGGGCAACGCGGAGTTCCGGGAGACGCTCCGGCGCTTCAAGAGCGGTACACTATCTCGCTGAGCGGTCATCTTTCGAGGGAGGAGTGCCCGTGTCCGATCCCGCGGCTGCCCTTGACCATCTCCAGGTCCCCGAAGACGAGGTCTACGCGGAGTTCGTCAAGCGCGACTGGTGCGACGGGCTGCCTATCGTGCCTCCCACCCAGGAGCGCGTGGCCGCCATGCTCGGAGGAGCCGATGCCTCCCGCGTGCTGGGTGTCATGCCTCCCCTCTGGCGCGAGGTGAGCGTGGGGAAGCTCGCCGTCAATGCCGTCATGGCCGGCTGCGAGCCCGCGTACTTTCCGGTGATCGTGGCGGCCGTGCGCGCCCTGCTCGAGCCGGCCTTCAACCTCTACGGCGTGCAGGCGACGACCCATCCCGTGGCGCCGCTCCTGATCGTCAGCGGGCCCGTCGCGCGGGCCATCGGCATGCATGCGGGATCCGGACTCTTTGGCCCCGGCTTTCGGGCCAATGCGACGATCGGGCGCGCCATCCGGCTCATCCTGATGAACGTGGGCGGGGGCTGGCCGGGGCGCCACGACATGGCCACCCAGGGCAGCCCGGCCAAGTTCTCCTTCGCCATCGCGGAGCGTGAGGACGTCTCGCCGTGGCTGCCCCTCCACGCGCGGCTGGGCTTCACGGCCGAGCAGAGCGTGGTCACCGTCTTCGGCGGCGAGGCGCCGCACAACGTCAATGATCACGTGGCCACCACCGCGGCGGGCATCCTCAACAATGTGGCCGACGTCGCGGCGACGCTGGGCTCGAATGTCGGCTGGTACATGGCCCAGAGCCAGCTCCTCGTCGTGCTGGGCCCCGAGCACGCGGCCACCGTGGCCGCCGACGGCTTCAGCGCCGCGGACGTGCAGCGCTTCGTGTTCGAGCATGCGCGCATCCCCCTCGGCCGGCTCAAGCTCGGCGGCATGTGGGGCATGCACGACTGGCCCCTCTGGATGCAGAAGGTCACGGACGAGGCCGCGCTTCTGCCCATGGTGCCCGCGCCCGAGGACGTATACCTGCTGGTCGGCGGCGGATCGGGCAAGCACTCCTGCGTCGTGCCCAACTGCTGCTTCAGCCGGGCCGTGAGCAAGGTCATAGAAGCATAGGGTAATCAGCCCGACCCTCGGGCGCCGGAGGCTCTGCGAAGGCGCCTCCGGCAAGAACCGAAGTAGAGGGTGATTCGCCCGACCCTCGGGCGCCGGAGGCTCTGCGAAGGCGCCTCCGGCAAGAACCGAAGTAGAGAGTGATTCGCCCGACCCTCGGGCGCCGGAGGCTCTGCGAAGGCGCCTCGAGGTGCGAAACTTAAAGAGGATTGCATTGAAAGAGAAGGCGCTCTGGTGGCTGGTGCTGGCCATCTGTCTGTCCTTGGCGGGCTGGACCACGCTCGATGCCTGGCATCGTGTGGGGGCGCCCCAGCCCGGCTTCGGCGTCCTGCGCGTCCTCCTCGTCGGCATCGGTGGCCCCGAGACGAGCGCGCTTGAGCCCTTCGACCTGGTCCGCGTCATGAACGGACAGGTGCTCACGGCCGGCCGGGAAGTCCAGGACGAGGTTCGCCGTCACCCGCCGGGCACGGTCTTCCACTACATCGTCAGCCGACGCGGCCAGCTCGTCGAGGAGGACATCCCGAGCCGCCTCCAGACCATCCAGGGCTTCAAGCGCTTCGTGATGGACGCGGTCCTGCCCGGACTCCTCTACCTGGCCCTTGGCGCCGCCGTCCTCATCCTCAAGCCGGGAGTGCCCCAGACGCGCGTCTTCCTCGCCGCCTGCCTGACGTGGTTCGCGGGCAGCGCCCTGTACGCCGACGCGGTCTCCGAGTACCGCTTCGACTGGATCTTCCTCACGGCCTGGGCCTTCTCGCCCGCCGTGTACCTGCATCTGGCCCGGATATTTCCCGAGCCCCATCGCGTGGCCACGCGCTATCCGCGGCTCATCGTGGCCGCGTATGTGCTCTCGGCGGTGGACTCCCTGTTGCTGGTGCTTCCGCCGCCGAGCGTTCCCCGGGCGGCGATCTTCTGGCTTCCCCTCGTCAGCGCCATCTACTGGGGCGCGGCCATGCTCGTGCTCGTGCTCTCGCTCGCCAAGACGGCCGTGGGCGGGGCCACGGCCATAGGGCGGCAGCGGGGACGGGTGCTTCTGGGCGGGCTCGCCATCGGGCAGCTCGTGCCGGTGCTCGCCACCGCGTGGGAGATGGTGTCGGGCGCCCGCGTGCCGTTCCTCTTTGCCCTGTGGCGCCTCAATATCCTCTTTCCCATCGCCGTCGCCTATGCGATGGCTCGCTACGACCTCTTCGATTTCCGCGGCATTCTCCGCCTGGGCACGATCTACGGCGTCGTCACCGGCGTGGTCGTCGCGGTTTATGCGGGCGCCATTGCCGGCCTCAATGTGCTGTTCGGCCGGCTCGAGGACGCCGTCAATCCCCTCGTCCCCGCGGCGGTGGTCGCTCTCGCCGTGGTGCTCTTCCTGAATCCCGTGTACTCGCGCACGCAGGCGCTGGTCGACCGGCTCTTCTTTCGCCAGCGCCTCGACGTCCGCCGATCGATCGAGCAGCTCGCCGATACCATGACCTCGGCCCTCGACCTCGATCGCATCGCGGCCTCCATCAGCCGCGTGGTGGACGAGGCTTTCCATCCCGTCCGGCAGACCCTGGCCATCTTCGACGAGCCGCGCGGCGGCTTCCGCGTCCTCTCCGGAAGCGCCGGGCCCATGGGCGCGGGCGGGTTCATCTCCGCCGAATCATCCCTGGCCCTTCACCTGGCCGAAGAGCGGTCGCCCCTCACGCGCGCCCGGCACGAGGAAGATCCCGAGCTCGCGTCGTGCCGGGAGAGCTGTGTGGCCCAGATGTCGGCCCTCGGCATCGATCTCGTGCTGCCCGTCCTCTTTCGCGAGCGGCTGACCGGGCTCCTCGGCCTGGGCGAGAAGCGCTCGGGCGCGGCATACTCGACGAGCGACCTGCGGCTGCTCCGCACGCTCGTCAATCAGAGCGCCGTCGCCCTCGAGAACGCCCGGGCCTACGCCGACCTCCAGGACGCCAACCGCGAGCTCGGCCGGGCCCTCCGTCGCGTGGAGATGCTGGAATCCATCCGGGCTAATCTGTCGAAGTTCGTGCCGCGCACGGTGCGCGAGCTGATCGAGCAGGCGCCGGAGGCGCCCGAGCTCGCCAAGCGCGAGATGGACGTGACGGTGCTCTTCGTGGACATCGCCGGCTACACGCGGCTGGCCGAGCGCCACGATGCCGATCGCCTCAACGAGGCGGTCGAGCGGTACTTCGGGGCCTTCCTCGACGAGATCATCGGGCACGGCGGCGACATCAACGAGACGGCGGGCGACGGCCTCATGGTCATCTTCCAGGATGAGGACCCGGAGAGCCACGCGCGGGCCGCCGTGGAGACGGCCCTCGGCATCGTCCGACGCGCGCGCGAGATCAACCTGGAGGTCAAAGACCTGCCCGAGCCCATCCAGCTCCATGTCGGCGTCAACTCGGGCTCCGCGCAGGTGGGCGCGACGAAACTGGAGGCCGCCGCGGGCACGCGCTGGACGTATACCGCCTCGGGTCCGGTCACCAACGTGGCGGCGCGACTGGCGGCGCTCGGGATCGGCGACGAGGTCTTCATTGGCCCGGAGACGGCGCGGCGCCTCGACGGCAGCTTCACCTTCGAAGACCTGGGCGAGCAGCCGCTTCGCAACGTGGAAGATCCGGTCCACATCTACCGCCTCGCCGCCGCCTAGCACGCTCTCGCGTCGCTAGGATGCGTGCCCGCCAGGTCACGGGCGGGGCTGGACCGGGCATTCCCTCGTTCGCTCAACCTCCTCGCCTCGCGCGCCTCCTCGCTCGGGCGCCTCCGCCGCGCGAGTCGTCCTGCGCAGCAGGGCGGCTCGCGCGGCGGAGGCGCCCTGCGCTTCGGGGCGCGCTACGGCTCGTCGGATTCGCTCCCGAGGGAATGCCCGGTCCAGCCCCGCCCTCCGCGCTGGGTCGGTCGGCTACTCACTCATGAAGCTCGTGTGGTTGTCTTGCCTACTGCTCCAGTCGCCGCGTTGTCGGCGCGCTCGCGCGCGAGAAGGACCAAGGCGATCGCGAGGAGGGCGGCGCCGAGCCAGCCCCAGGTGCCCAGGTGCTCACCGAAGGCGAGCACTCCGAGGATCGAGGCGGTGAGCGGCTCGAGCAGCGTCGCGATGCCCGCGGCCGTTGCCGGCACGCGCTTGAGCCCCGCGCTGAAGAGGAGGTAGGCGACCGCGGTGGGGACGAGGCCGAGGTAGAGCAGGAGAGGCCAGCCTGCGGTGAGCTGACCGACGATGTCGCGCTCGAGGAGCAGGATCGGCGTCAGCAATACCGCGGCCAGCGTGAAGGTGGCCGCCGCGAGGGGCAGCGGCGCCGCGCGCGCCAGAAGGCCCTTGGCGGTCAGCGCGTAGACGGCGTAAGATAGCCCCGCGCCGAGCGCGGAAAGGGAGCCCAGGACAAAGCCATCGGGCAGGCGATCGAGGCTGCGCGGCCCCGCCAGGAGCAGAGCGGTGCCCACCACGGCGAGGAGAAGCGCCACCCGCGCGGGAGCGCTCAGTCGCTCGCCAAGGAAGAGCGCGGCGCCGAGAGCGATGATGAGGGGCGCCGAGCAGATGGCGAGCAATGCGGTGAGCGCGACGCCCGTGCGTGGCACCGCCCAGAAATAGCAGACCTGGTACGCCGCCATGGCGCCGCCGAGAACGGCGGTGAGCGCGGTGTCCCGAAATCCCCATGGTCCGGCCACGGGCGCCTTTGGCCGGAGGATGGCGGTAGCGAGGAGGAGACAGGGCGCCGCGCCCGCCATGCGCGCCCAGCCTACGACAAGCGGGCTCGAGGTGCCCTCGCGCGCCAGGAGCGTCATCGCCGCGCCGGTCGTGCCCCAAGAGCACGCGGCCAGACCGACGAGGACGAGTCCCAGCAGCATCTCGCGGGTAGTATAGGCGGAGGCCAGAGCAAGGACGGCGTCGAACTCGGAGCGCTTCCGGAGGGTACTAGCGTAGGCGGAGTGATTCCGCGCTTTGTGGGGCCGTGGGGAGATTTGGGGGAGGAGCGGGGCGCGCTTCCCCCCAGAACCTAAAGGAGACCATTCAGCATGACGCGCATTGGCTTCATCGGCGTGGGCACCATGGGGTTGCCCATGGCCAGGAACCTCGTCAAGAAGGGTTTTGCCGTCACCGCGTACGATCTCAACCCGGAAGCCGTCCGCGCGGCCGCGGCGGGCGGCATGACGGCCGCCGCCTCGGCGGCCGAGGCGGTGGCCGGCGTGGATCTCGTCATCACCATGCTGCCCTCATCGCCCCATGTCGAGTCGGCCTACACGGGTGATGGCGGCGTGCTGGCCGCGGCACGGAAAGGAACACTCTGCGTGGACATGTCCACCATCGATCCCGCGGCCTCGCGGCGCGTGGCGGCCGCGGCCGGCGAGCGCGGCATCCGCTTCATGGACGCGCCAGTTTCCGGCGGGACCCCGCGCGCCACCGACGGGACGCTCGCCATCATGGTCGGCGCCACCCCCGAGGATTTCCAGTCCGCCCTGCCCGCGCTCCAGGCCATGGGCGCCAACGTGATTCATGTCGGGCCCGTGGGGAGCGGCGAGGTCGCCAAGCTCTGCAACAACCTCATCGCCGGCGTGGCCGCCGTGGCCGTGAGCGAGGCTTTCCGGATCGCCGAGGGCTTCGGAGTCGACCTCAAGGTCGTCACCGACGTCATCTCCAAGTCCTCGGGCAATACCTGGCTGATGGAGCAGATGCATCCCGTGCCCGGGCTGGTGGCCCGCGCCGCTTCGAGCAATGGTTACGCTCCCGGCTTCATGACCGACCTCATGTGCAAGGACGTGGGGCTCGCCGTGGATGCCGCGCGCGCCTTGCGGATCCCCCTCTTCGTGGCCCCGGCGGCCCAGCAGGTGTACCGGCTGGCCTCCTCGCACGGACTGGGGCGCAAGGACTTCACGAGCGTCTTCACGTTTCTCAAGCCGTCCTCGGACCAGGCGCCCGTCTAGGAGCGGCCGGTGACCCGACGCCGAAAGATCTGGATAGCCGTCCTCGTGGTGGTGCTGCTCCTGGGCGGGGCCTTCGTGTGGGCGCTGCCCGAGCTGATTCGACGCCAGGCGGTCACTCGGGTTCCCAAGATCACCGGTCGCGCCTTCAGCATCGGGGACATCGACCTCAATCTGTTCACGGGCCGGCTCGTCGTCAAGAATCTCCGGCTGGCCGAGCGCGACCCGCGCCAGGCCTTCGTGGAGTTCGAGCGTCTCGAAGCCCGCTGGTCGTGGCCATCGCTCCTTGGAGCCCACATCCGCCTCAAGGACGTGAGGCTGGTGTCGCCCACTGTGCAGCTTGCCCGGACGGGTCCGACGGAGTTCAACTTCTCCGACCTGCTCGACCTGATCCCGCCCGCCGACCCCAAGGCCAAGCCCTCGCGCTGGAAGTTCACCATGGAGCGGCTTGGTCTGGTGCTGGGCAACATCATCATTCGAGACGACGCGGTCTCGCCACCGACCAAGCTGCGCATACAGGGGCTGACCATCGAGGCGGGCGATCTCACGACGCGAGCCGGGCAGCGCGCGGGTCGCCTGGCCATCCAGTCCAAGGTCGGCGAGTCGCCGTTCGAGCTTCGCTCGGACGAGATCCGCCTGGCCCCCGGCGCGGTCTCGCTGGGTCTGTCGTTCAAGGACTTCGACCTGACCCAGGTCTTGCCTTACGTGCCCGCTACGGTGCCGGCGGGACCCTATGCGGGGCGGCTCAGCTTCAATGTCCGGATCGCCTTCGAGCGCGGGACGGAAGGCGTCACCCGAGCCGTGGCCACGGGCGAAGTGAGCCTCGATGACCTGAAGCTCATCCTCCGCGATGGCCCGGCGCCGTTCATGACCGTCCCGCGCCTGAGCGTGCGGGTGAAAGAGGCTGATCTCCTCTCGCGCATCGTGGTGGTCTCCAATGTGGAGATCGAGGGCCTGAACATACAGGCCCTGAAAGACAAGAAGGGCAACATCGATCTGCTTCGAATGGCCGCGGCCCCACCGGCCACCCCAGAGAAACCTGCGGCGCCCACGAAGGCCCCGGTCAAGCCACCCGTCACCGAGGCCCAGCCGGGGCCCGCCTTCAAGTTCCTCCTTGAACGCCTGGCCCTCACCAAGGGGACGGCCAGCTTCGTGGATGAGTCCGTGTCGCCGCGGACGACGCTCACGCTGGCCGACCTGAGCCTGACCCTCGAGAGTCTGGCCTGGCCGGCCGTCGGACCCGCGCGGGTCACCGCGGGGATGAAGCTGCCCGGCGGGGGCCGTCTGGAGATCACCAACGGCTCGCTCATTCCCCAGCCGCTCGACTTCACCTGGACCATGAAGATGCGCGATGCGCCGATCGAGCCCTACCAGGCGTATATCCCGGTCCCGGGTCGCTTCTCCGGACGCTATAACGGCGACAGCAAGAACCGCGTCGCGTTCAAGGATGGGAAGACCATCCTCACGTCCACGGGCACGAGCTGGGCGGAGAAGTTCGAAGCGCGCTTGCCGGACGCCCCGCGGCCCTCCTTGAGTATCGAGCGCATGGAGCTGGTCGGCATCGATCTCGACTGGCCGAAGCGCGCGGCCGTCGCCAAGGCGGGCTTTAAAAAGCTGGCGGCGGAAATCGAGCGCGGTAAGGACGGCAGCCTCGACATCTCGAAGGTCTTCGGCGGTCCTGCTCAGCCGGCCGGGGATGCCGCGGCGCCGCCGCCCCCTCCGGCATCCACGCCCCCTCCGACACCCACGCCGCCTCCCGCGGGAGCGAGCAAGCCCAAGGGGCTGCTCGAGACCATGAGCCTGCAGATCGGCGAAGTCCGCCTCGAGGAAGGCTCCATCCGCTTCCTCGACCGGACGACCGAGCCTGCCTTCTCCGAGGATCTCTCGAAGATGGATCTCCTCGTCACCGGGCTCGGGAACAAGCCGGACCAGCGCGCCAAGCTCGTCTTCACGAGCCTGATCGGAGGGGAAGGTGCGATCGACATCCGGGGCGATATCGGCGCGGTGGGGGCGCCCCTGTATCTCGATCTCGTGGGCGAGATCCGTGATGTCAAGCTGCCCGTGGCCAACCCGTACTCAGATCAGATGACAGCCTGGCTCATCCAGCGCGGCAACCTCAAGTACAAGTTCAATCTCAAGGTCGAGAACGATCAGGTCGTGGCCATGAACGAGGTGCTCGTCGAGAAGCTGCGGGTGGCCAAGTCCAGCCGGCCGGACGACGAGGCCAAGAAGCGCCTCGGGCTGCCCCTCGGCCTCATCGTTGCCCTCATCAAGGACGGCAACGGAAACATCGTGGTCAACGTTCCCGTCGCGGGCTCGCTCAAGGATCCCAAGTTCGACTGGTCCGAGACCATCTGGTCCGCCGTCAGGAACGTTCTGAAGAACATCCTCGCCTCGCCGTTCCGGCTCATCGGGAGCCTCTTCTCGAGCGAGGAGAAGATGGAAGAGCCCAAGGTCAACCCCGTGACCTTCGCGGCGGGCAGCGCGGTGCTCGCCCCGGCCGCGGGGCAGCAGCTTCTCCGCGTGGCCGACTTCATGCGGCAGACGCCCTACGTGTCCCTGACCCTCAATCCCGTGGTCGCTCCCGCCGACCTCGACACGCTCAAGGCCGAGGCCGTCGCGGCCAAGGTCCAGCAATTCGCCAAGGAGCGGGGCATCAGCGAGCAGGTCATGGCCATCCGCGGATACTTCGCCGTGCGGCTGCCCGGCGAGAAGCTCCCCCCGACCCCTGACGATCAGCTCAAGCTCCTGCGCGACCGCGAGCCCGTGCCCGAGCCAAAGGTCAAGGAGCTCGTGGAGGCGCGGCTGGCCGTCACCAGGGAACGGATGGTGAAAACCGAGGGGATTCAAGAGAAGCGCTTGCCCGTCGGCGAGACGAAACGGGCCACCGCGGGCGAGGGCAGCATCGAGTTCGCCATCGGTGAGCACGACTCCGACTAGCTGTCTGCCAAGAGTAGCGGACGCTTCCAGGCGGCTCAAAAGGGTCCAGATGCGAGGCGGCGCCCGAAGGCAGCAGGTGAGGCGTACTCTCTGTACGTTGAACCTGCTGCCGAGGGCGCCAACGAAGCAGATGGGCCCTTTTCAGCCGCCTGTGCGCCGCTCTGTTATACTCCCGCCCCATGAGAGTCCTCGCGCTCCACCCCGACAGGTGCACCGGCTGCCTCCGGTGCGAGCTGGCCTGCTCCTACATGCAGACGGGCACATACCAGCCGTCCAAGTCCGTCATCCGCGTGTCACCCTTCGAGGGCTATACGTCCTATGCGCCCTACACGTGCACGCAGTGCGCGGAGGGGTGGTGCATGACGGCCTGTCCGGTGGGGGCGATCACCATCAATGCGGCGGGCGCCAAGGACGTGCTGGACGACAAGTGCGTGGGCTGCAAGCTCTGCACCATCGCCTGTCCCTTCGGCACCATGTTCTATGACGCGGACACCACCAAGGCCTACAAGTGCAATCTCTGCGACGGGGCCCCGGCCTGCGCGGAGGCCTGCCCCACCCAGGCCATCACGTTCATCGAAGGCGAGACGGCCGACTGGATCGGCGACTTCGCGGCGGCGCGCACGAGCCGCATCCTGGCCCGGGAGCATGCCTGATGGCAACCCGGCACCTGATCATCGGCGGCGGTACCGCGGGGCTCAATGCCATCAGGACCCTCCGGGAAGAAGACAGCACCTCGGAGATCACCCTGGTCTCTCGGGAGCGCCCGTACTCGCGCATGGTCCTGCCGTACTACCTGGGCGCGACCATCTCGGAGTCCCACGTCTATACCGCGACGCCGGCCTCGCTGGCCGCCTGGGCCGTCAAGACCATGCTCGGACGTCGGGCCGCCTCGCTCGATCCCGCCGAGCACCGGCTGTCCCTCGATGACGGCGCCACGGTCGCCTACGACGATTGCCTCATCGCCACGGGCTCGCGCGCCGCGCGGCCGCCCATCCCTGGCGCGGAGGGACCGGGCGTCCACTCCTTCTGGACGCTCGAGGAGGCACGGGCCGTGATCGCGGAGGTGCAGCCCGGCACCAAGGTGGTCATGGTGGGGGCGGGCTTCATCTCCTTCACCATCCTCAACGCCATCCTCTCGCGCGGCGCCGCCCTCACCATCGTGGAGGTGGCCCCGCGCATCCTGCCGCGCATGGTGGACGAGGCCTGCGCGGCCATCGTGGCCCGCTGGCTCGAGCGCCATGGGGTCACCATCCGCGCGGGAGCGACCCTGACCAAGATCGAGGAGGGGAAGGGCAAGCGGAAGCTCACCTTCAAGAAGGGCGCGCCCATCTTCGCCGACGTCGTGATCATGGCCACGGGCATCCGCACCAACCTCGAGTGGCTCGACGGCTCCGGCATCGAGGTCTCGGCCGAGCCGGGCGGCGGCATCCTCGTCGACGATCATCTGCGCTCGAGCGTGAAGACCGTGTACGCGGCGGGCGATGTCGCCCGCGGCCCCAACCTGCTCACGGGGACACTCGAGGTCCACGCCATCGAGCCCACCGCGCAGGAGCACGGGCGCGTGGTCGGCGCCAACATGGCCGGTCGGGATCTCGCCTACCGCGGCAGCCTCATCATGAACATCGTCGAGGTCTGCCATCTGGACATCGCCTCCTTCGGCCAGTGGGACGACGCCAAGGCGGAGGTCTTCACGGCGACGCGCGCCGATCGCTCGCAGTACCGCAAGCTTCTCTTCCGCGGCGGCAAGCTCACGGGCGCCATGATCTGCGGCCCCGCCGAAGACATCTGGACGACGAACGACGTCGGCATGCTCAAGGGCCTCGTCTATTCGGGCGCGGATCTCTCGGCCTGGAAGACGCATTTGAAGGGCAATCCCTTCGACGTCAAGCCCGCCTACCTGGCCACGCACACGGCCGGCAAGCTCCTGCCCCAGACTATCCTGGGACGGGCATCCCATTCACCCCAGCTGCCCCAATCGGTGATGGTCCAATGAGCCCGACCGCGACCGCCTCGCGCCCCACGACGAAGGCCTCCGCCGCTTCCGCCACCGTGCCCGGCTACGCCGGCAAGCTCCTGCGCGTGAATCTCTCCACGGGGAAGATCTGGACTCAGCCCTGGGCCGAGCACATGCGCGAGTATCTGGGCGGCGTCGGCCTGGGCGCCAAGATCCTCTACGAGGAGGTAGGGCCCAAGGTCAACTGGGACCATCCCGATAACCGGCTCATCCTGGCCACAGGTCCGCTGGCCGGCCTGCCTGTCTGGGGCACGGGCGGCCTCAGCGTCATCACGCGCGGCGCGCAGACCAACGGCGCCACCTCGACCCAGGCCAATGGCTTCTTCGGGGCGGCCCTCAAGTACTCGGGCTATGACGCCATCATTGTCCAGGGCCAGGCCAAGAAGCTCTCGTACCTCTACATCAACGATGACGTGGTGGAGATCCGCGACGCCTCGCACCTCAAGGGCAAGGACACCTGGGAAACCCAGGAAGCGCTCGAGGTCGAGCACGGGCTCTCCGGGCATCGCCTGTCCGTGTATTCCATCGGGCCCGCGGGAGAGAACCTGGTCCGCTTCGCCGCCATCCAGGGCGACTACGGCCACGTCGCCTCGAAGAACGGCTGCGGCGCGGTGATGGGCAAGAAGAAGCTGAAGGCCGTCTGCATCGTCCGCGGCACCAAGGCCCTCACCCCTCATGATGCGCGGGGGCTCGTCCAGGCCGCCGACGATATCGCCCACGATCTCAAGACCGACCCCGCGGCCTCCACGCTTTATCGCTGGGGCACGCTGCCCGGCGTCACCAACCTTTACAAGCTCGGCGCCTTGCCCATCAAGAACTACACGACGAACCTGACCACGGTCGACATGACGACGTGGGAGCCGGCCAAGCTTCGCAACGGATTCGACCACCGGGGTCATCAGTGCAGTGCCTGCGGCATGCACCATTGCCATATCCAGGTCATACGGAAGGGACCCAAAGCCGGCGAGCTCGTCGACGAGCCCGAGTACGAAGGCTGGTCGGGCGCAGGCTGGACGATCGGAGCCACGGACCAGGAAGGGATCAGCTGGCTCAACACACGCCTCGACCGGGCCTGCGTGGACGTCAACGAGTTCGGCTGGGTCTGCGGCTGGGTCATGGAATGCATGGAGAAGGGCTATCTCACGGAGAAGCAGGTCGGCTTCAAGCTCTCGTGGGGCGACATCGACGGCGCGTACCGTCTGCTCCAGATGATCAGCCACCGGCAGGGCTTCGGGGATCTCCTGGCCGAGGGCGTCAAGCGCGCGTCCGAGAAGATCGGCGGCGAGGCCGCCAAGTGCGCGGTGTACACCATGAAGGGCGCCTCGCCGCGCGGCCACGACCATCGCGGCCGGTGGGAGGAGATGCTCGATACCTGCACGTCGTCGAACGGCACCATGGAGAGCGCCAACCCGACGCACCAGACGGAGTTCGGGCAGCCCGGCCGCATCAATCCCTTCAACGGCGAAGAGGTGGCGAAGCTCGTGGGGGGCATCCTGGGGCGGAAGCACTTCGAGGATTCGCTGGGCGGCTGCATCTTCACCTTCCGCTCGCGGATCGAGATGCTGGCCCGCGCTCTCTCCGCCGCCACGGGCTGGAACTACACGATGCCGGAGGCTCTCCGCCTGGGCCGGCGGACGGCGGCCATCCTGCGTGCCTTCAATCTCCGGTGCGGCATCGGCACCGACCTCGAGTACCCCTCGGCGCGCTACGGGTCGAGGCCCGTGGACGGGCCGGCGAAGGATCACAACATCATGGACCAGTGGGAGCACATGGTGGACGTGTGGTACGAGACGGTGGGCTATGACCGCAAGACGGGCAAGCCCACCCGCGAGACCCTGAAGAAGCTCGGCCTGGACTGGCTCACGCGAGACCTGTGGCGCAAATAGCCCGCGATTCCCTCACGGCGCAGATCGAGGTGACCACGTGGGTCACCAAGCACGTGGGGGGCGACGGCTCGGGCAGCAAGCTCTTCACGGAGCCCTTCGCCCTCGGCGAGACGGTGCGCCAGGTGCTGCGGCGCTTCACGGCGCGACACCCGGAGCTGGATGCGGCGCTGTGGAGCCCCGATCACGCGGAGCTGGGCGAGCACATCGAGGTCATCGTCAACGACGCCGTCCTCGGCGTCACCCACGAGCTCGATTCGCCGCTCAAAGATGGTGACCGGATCACCCTGCTGGGTCAGTTCATGGGCGGGTCGTGCCTGATCATGAGCCGGTAAGGGAAGACGCCCCGCGACCGCTGCCGCCGCCCCGACGATCGCGTCGCTGGCTCGGGATCGCTGTCCTGGCCGTCGCGCTCCTCTCCGGCTGGTTCTACGTTGTCGGCACGCCCTCCTACTCCCTCTATCGCTTCGCCCACGCCCTTCACTCCCGCGATCCCGCGGGCGCCCTCGCCTACGTCGACGTGGACCGTGTGGCCGAGGCGGCGGCCGACGTGCTGGTTGCCGATGCTTTTGCCCGTCAGCGCCCGCCGAGGAATGTCTTCGAGGCCATGGGGCAGGGGATCGCGCGATCCGCCGCGCAGCAGAACGTCAAGCTCCAGGCGGCCGCGCGACTGCGCGCCGAGGTGGAGCGGATGGCGGACGCGGCGGGTCAAGGCAGCGTCTTGCCCCTCGGCCTCCTCGCCGTCATCCAGGGTGCGGACATGGTCCGGCAGGGAGACGAGGTGTGGGTGACCTATACCGAGCCGGGCCAAGGAGTCACGCAGTTCAAGATGAGCCGGCAGCCGGACCGCTCCTGGAAGATCACGGCCTTCGACAAGGACTGGGTCCGCCGCCAGGTGCGTCAGCGTCCCCCGCGCTAGCTGATCCTCCACGCCAGGGCGCGCCGACGGAGTCCCCTGTGGCACAGTAGGGGCGGGAGGACAATGCCATGACGAGACGGTCACGCTACTCGCGCATCCGCACCGCAGCTCGGGCCGGAGCGCCGACATGATCAGCGACATGCCGTCCTATCTGCGATTCTTCGACAGCGTGCGGCGGCGCACGGAGCGAGACGTGGCGGCCCTGCCCTCCGCGGCGGCGGCGTGGCGGCCGCCCGCCATCGGCGGGGAGACGGGCTGGAGCATCGGCCAGATCGTCCTCCACATCGGCGGCTCGCGGCTCTACTTCGCCAGCGCCTACCGCGACGAGGGGTGGATCTGGACGAAGGCGGAGGCGGATCCCGATGACCAGCAGACATGGCTGCCCTGGCTGCAGGCCTCGGCGGAGCGCTTCGCGGCGCTGGTGAGGGAGACGCCGGCTGACTGGCTCACGCGCCGCATCGAGATGATCGATACCCCCGGCCAGTCGCTGGCCGGCTGGCGCCTTCTCATGATGATGCTCGAGCACGAGGTGCACCATCGCTCGCAGATCGATGCCTATGCCGGATTGCAGGGCTGGCCCGTGCCCGACATCTTTGGTCGCTCGGCGGAGTCCATCGACGCCCTCCAGGAGGCCGAGCGCGCCAAGCACGCACGCGGAGCCCTCCCGCTCGCTGAAGGAGAACCGGCATGATTGTCCCCCTCACCTTGGGAGACTTCCTGGAGCGCGCCGAGCTCGTGTATGGCCACCGGGAGGCGGTGGCCGACGAACCCAATCCGCCGGGCGGAGGACTTGGCCGTTTCACCTATTCGCAGTTCGGCGACATGGCGCGAAGCCTCGCCGGGGCCCTGGACGAGCTCGGGGTCGCCGAGCACGAACGCGTGGCCATCGTCTCCCCCAACGCGGCCCGCTTCCTGGTCAGCCTGTTCGGGGTCAGCGTGTTCGGACGCATCCTCGTGCCCGTCAACTTCCGGCTGAATGCCGAGGAGATCCGCTACATCGTCGAGCACTCCGGCTCCTCGGTGCTGCTCGTCGATCCCGAGCTCGACGAGTCCCTGCGGCACATCCCGGTGAAGCATCGCTTCGTGCTCGGCGCCGGCACCGATCCTCAGCTCTTCCTTCGCCAGGGGGTGGCCCCGCGGCTCCAGGTCAGCGACGAGAACGCCACCGTGTCCATCAACTACACCTCGGGGACGACGGCGCGCCCGAAGGGCGTGCAGCTCACCCATCGCAACTTCTGGCTCAATGCCGTCACCTTTGGCTGGCACCTGGCCATGACCGATCGGGACGTGTACCTGCACACGCTGCCCACCTTCCACTGCAATGGTTGGGGCATGCCGTACGCGGTCACCGGCATGGGGGTGCGTCAGGTCATCATCCGCAAGATCGACGGTGAGGAGATCCTGCATCGGGTGGAGGCCGAGGGCGTCACCCTGTTCAATTGCGCGCCCGCGGTGATCGCTGCCGTGCTCGACGCCGCGGCCGTCCGCCGCCAGACGGGCGTGGCCGTGCCGGGCCGCGGGCGGGTGCGCGTGGTCGTGGCCGGAGCGCCGCCGCCGTCGAAGACCATCGAGCGCGTCGAGACCGAGCTGGGCTGGGAGTTCATCCAGATCTACGGGCTCACGGAGACCGCGCCCTTGCTGACCTTCAACCGCGCGCCCGCGGAATGGGACGGCCTCGACGCGGCGGAGCGGTCACGCCGGCTCTCCCGGGCGGGCGTCCCCGCGGTGGGCGTGCGCATGCGGGTGGACGAGGAGGGCGAGTTGCTGGCGCGCTCCAACCACGTGTTCGAGGGCTACTGGAACCAGCCCGAGGAGACGGCCAAGGCGATCGCCGACGGCTGGTTCCATACGGGCGACGGGGGCGTCCGCGACGGGGCCTACATCGCCATCACCGACCGCAAGAAGGACGTGATTATCAGCGGCGGCGAGAATGTCTCGTCCATCGAGGTGGAGGACTGCCTTTTCCAGCACCCCGCGGTGGCCGAAGTCGCGGTGATCGGCGTGCCCGACGAGAAGTGGGGCGAGACCATCAAGGCCCTCGTCGTCCTGCGCCCGGGCTCCGCCTGCGCCGAACGGGAGCTCATCGAGCACTGTCGGTCCCGGATGGCGCACTACAAGTGCCCGACGTCGATCGAGATTCGGGATGCTCTCGTCCGCACCGCGACGGGCAAGCTCCAGAAGTTCAAGCTGCGCGAGCCGTACTGGGTGGGTCGTGAGCGTCGGGTGAACTGAGGCTGTAGGGCCGCGTTTTCGCGGGTTTCTGCGAGTTCTGGCTTGACTCGTCGCGGCGGCATGTGTTACTTCACGCCTTGCGGGCTCACGTCGTCCCCCCAAATTTTTCAGTCCCCCGCGAGGTCGTCATGGCGCAAACCATTGGATTTATTGGGCTCGGGATCATGGGTCGACCCATGGCCAAGAATCTTCTGAAGGCCGGTTACCCGCTGGTGGTCCATAGCCGGAGCCAGGGCCCGGTAGACGAGCTGGTCGGCGCCGGCGCCAAGCGCGCCTCGAGCGCCAAGGAAGTGGCCGGGCAGGTGGATGTCCTCATCACCATGCTGCCAAATTCACCTGAAGTGGAGCTGGTCGCGCTCGGGCCCGACGGCATTGTCGAGGGCGCGAAGAAGGGCCTGCTCTATCTCGACATGTCCACCATCTCGCCGCTCGTATCTCAGAAGGTCGGCAAGGCGCTGGCCGCCAAGAGCGTGAGGATGCTGGACGCGCCGGTCTCGGGAGGCGAGAAGGGCGCCATCGAGGCCGCGCTCAGCATCATGGTCGGCGGCGAGAAGGCCGATTTCGACGCGGCCCTGCCCGTCTTTCAAGCGCTCGGCAAGACGATCACGCACCTGGGGCCGCTGGGGGCCGGCGGCTTCACCAAGCTCGCCAACCAGATCATCGTGGCGGTCAACCTGACCGCTCTCGGCGAGGCGCTCACCCTCGCGCGCAAAGCGGGCCTCGATCGCGCCCTGACCCTCAAGGCGCTCGCGGGCGGGCTGGCCGGCTCGAAATGCCTCGAGCAGAAGACGCCCAACTATGTCGCGGGCACGTACAACCCCGGCTTCAAGATCGATCTCCACTTCAAGGATCTGGGGCTCATCATGGAGTCCTCGCGCGCCCTGGGTGTCCCCCTGCCGTGCACGGCCGTGGTCCAGGAGCTCTTCAACGCGCTCCGGGTCAAAGGCAAGGGCGGGCTCGATCATTCCGGGGTGATCACGCTGCTGGAGGAGCTGGCAGGAATGCCAAACCCGACATGAGGGCCACCGTGGACCGGCCGGGACTGGACAATCAGGGCCGCACCCCCTTGATCAAGATCCGGCGCGTCCGCAAGGGCGATCTCAGCAAGGTGCGGGATGTGCTCGAGCAGGCCTTTGGCGACTTCTTCGAGCGCCAGATGGGCACGCGCCCGCGCCAGGTCTTCAACGGCGCGCAGTACGTGCACCACCGCTGGCTCATGGAGCCGTGGGGATGCTTCGTCGCCGAGGAAGGCGACGGCAAGATCGTGGGCGCCGCCCTCGCCGTCATGTGGGGGACGGTCGGGCTGGTGGGCCCGGTGGCCGTCCTCACGAACTATCAGAACCAGGACATCGGGCAGCAGCTCTTGACCGCCTGCCAGGGGTTCTTCGACGAGAACAAGGCGACGCTGCAGGGCGTGGCGACGTATCCGTACAGTCCCAAGCATCTCGGCTTGTATCAGAGGTTCGGCTACCGGCCCAAGGGGCTCGTGGTGGTGACGGGCAAGCCCATGGATCGGCGCGAGATCGTGCAGGCCACGCGCCCCGCCAAGCCCGGTCTTGGCGTCCGCCGGTACTCCTCGCTGGAGGAGGTGAAGAAGAAGTCCGCCATGCAGCGGGTGCGGCGCATCACCAATTCGCTGTACCGGGGCATGGATCTCGGCAAGGAGGTCGAGATCGTGGACGGTCTCGCCCTCGGCGACACCCTGCTGCTCGAGAAGGGGCGCGACGTGATCGGCTTCGCCATCGTGCACATGCCGGGCGTGAGCGAGGCGCCCCACGGCAGCGTCTACATCAAGTTCCTTGCCATAGAGCCGCACCACCGGAAGCCCGAGCATCTCCACGCCTTGCTGGCCGCCGTCGAGGAGATGGCGCATGCCGCGCAGCTCCAGCGCGTGGTGGCGCCCGTGTACACGTACTACTGGGCCGCCTACCAGAGTCTGCTCGAGCGCGGATACCATCCGGACTTCACCATGGTGCGCATGAAGAAAGGTAAGCAGGACGACGACGAGCGCCCGGACGACCTGGTGCTCGACGACTGGCGCTGAGGCCATGCGCGCCCGGCTTCTCCGCGGCGCCGCGGCCGCCCCCATCGCCCTCTGGGGCTTCCTCGCCGTTCCCGCCGGCGCCCCCGCCCACGCCATCATCCTCGAGTCCGAGCCGGCCCGTGACGCCAGGCTCGCGGGGCCGCCCGCCCGCATCTATCTTCGCTTCAACAGCAAGATCGAGAAGCGGCTGACGCGGGTCAGCATCACGGCCTCCGACGGCCGCGCCGTTCCCCTCCCCGTCGTCGCGGACGGCCGTCAGGCCCCGGATCGCCTCTCGTTCCCTCTCGGTCCCCTCCGTCCCGGCGCCTACATCGTCCGCTACAAAGTCCTGGCGGCCGACGGGCATATCACGGAAGGCGCCCTCCGCTTCTCCGTCCTGGAGGCCAAGTAGCCGCGTGACCCTGTTCGGAGGGTTTCTGGGCGTCGGCCTCCTGGGCGTCGGCCTGGTCGCGCGGTCGGCCCTCGTGGATGGTGTCGACTGTGTCCTGCTCGTCTACCGGGAGACCTGAGTGCTTCGAGGCAAGGCGACCTCATCCGGCACCCAATCCTATCGCGCGGCTCTCGGATCGACCGTCCCCGCCGATCATTTCCGCTCGTGGCAAGGGCTCGCGGTGTCCTCCATCGGCCTCGGCACGTATCTCGGCCCTGAGGACGAGGCCACCGATCGCGCCTACCAGGCTGCCATCGAGCGGGCGGTGGCGGGCGGCCTCAATGTCGTGGACTCGGCCATCAACTACCGACGACAGCGAAGCGAGCGCGCGGTGGGGAGCGCCCTCACCGCGCTCCACGAGTCGGGCCGGGTCAAGCGCGAGAGCATCGTGGTGTCGACGAAGGGCGGCTTCCTCCCGTTCGACGGGCCCGCCCCGCGGGGACTCCTCGACCCCGGCGATCTCGTCGCGGGCAGCCACTGCATGAGCCCGCGCTATCTGCAAGACCAGCTCGAGCGCAGCCTCACCAATCTCGGGCTCGAGCGAGTCGACATCTACTATGTCCACAACCCGGAGACCCAGCTCGCCGAGCTGCCCCGCGCGGCCGTCCTCGATCGGCTGAGCGCGGCCTTCGAGTTTCTCGAGGGCGCCGCGCGGTCGGGTACCATCGGCGTCTACGGGACGGCGACCTGGACGGCCTACCGCCAGCCGTCCGACGCGCAGGACGCGCTCTCCCTCGCCGAGGTGGTGAAGACGGCGAAAGCGGTGGGGGGGACCGGGCATCATTTCCGCGTGGTCCAGCTCCCGTACAACCTCGCCATGACGGAGGCGTTCACGGCGCCCACCCAGTCGCGTGGCCGGGCGAGCGTGACGGCGCTCGAGCTCGCGCAGGCCCTCGGCATCTACGTGATGACCTCGGCTTCGATCTATCAGGGACAGCTCGCCCGCAACCTGCCGCCCGTGATCGGACAGTTTCTGCCCGGGCTCTCGACCGACGCGCAACGGGCGCTACAGTTCGTGCGCTCGACGCCCGGCGTGGGCACCGCGCTCTGCGGCATGAAGACGATTCCCCACGTGGACGAGGCGCTCGGCCTGGCCGCGGTGGCGCCGGTGCCGTGGGCGGAGTTTCAGAAGCTCTTCTCGCCCGCCTGAGCCGGCGCGGAGGGGCGAAAGGGCTTGAATTTCCATGAGGGCTCGGCTACGGTGTTACGTCGTCATTGAGACGCCATCCTCCGACGGCCGGATCGGGTGACTTAAAGCATGGTCAAGAAGATCCACCACGTCGGCATCGTGGTCGAGAGCCTCGCGCGGGCGTATCGCTTCTGGCGCGACGCGCTCGGGCTGCCCCTCCTGCGCGAGGCGGAGATCGCGGACCAGGGCGTGCGCGCGGCGCTGCTGGCGGCCGGCGACAGTGAGATCGAGCTGCTCGAGCCCACGGGCACGGAGGGCGGAGTGGCCCGCTTCCTCGCCAAGCGCGGCGAAGGGCTCCATCACCTGTGCTTCGAGACGGCCAATGTCGAGGGTGATCTCGCGGCCCTCAAGGCGGGGGGGGTCCCCCTGATCGACGAGACGCCGCGCCAGGGGCTGGCCGGGCGCATCGCCTTTCTCCATCCAACCGCGTGCGCGGGCGTTCTCGTGGAGCTGGCCACCCCGCCTCCGACCGCCGAGCATCCCGACTCGCCCGTGCGCTTCAAGCGGCTCGTCATCGGCTGTCGCGACCCGCAGGAGACCGCCAAGTCGTATCAGCAGCTCTTCGGCTTGCCCGAGGTCGCCGTCAACGACGGGCCCCGGAGCATGCTCGGCTGGACGGGGGGAGGGACGCTGCTCATGGTCCCGGCCAGCGAGGTGGGGGGCACGCTCGGCATGGCCGCTCTGTCCATGGTCGCCCCGGAGATGGTGACGCTCGTGCAGCGCCTCTCCAAGATCGACGCCATGATGTTCTTCGGCGCAAGCGAGATCACCCTCAAGCCGGAAGCGGGCAACAACGTCCATCTGCACATCTCGCGCTATCATTTCCCCTGATCGCGTCCCTCAGGGCGGGTATCGTCGGTGACCCGCGCCCCCTCTCGCTCGTGACGCGTCCCGACCCAGAGGTCAAGTAAACGGACAGGGGGCGGCAGGGGCGGGTTGTCGGCGACACGCTCTGGCTGGTCGGCCTGTGCGCGGCCCGGGCCGCGGGCTCGACGATGGCCATGGCGTACCCCGCCGTCCTCTCCGTGGTCCAGGCGGAATGGCATCTGTCCTCGACGGCCGCCGGCTCCATCTCCTCCGCCTACCAGCTCGGCACCGCCGTGGCCCTCGTCTTCGTCTCGGCGCTCGCCGACTATCTCAACCCGCGTCTGGTCTTCCGCGTATCGGCCGGGTTGACGGCGGTCGTGTCGCTGCTCATCCCCGTGCTTGCCCAGGGCCATCTCTCGGCCCTGCTGCTCTTCGGCGCCGCCGCCGTGGCGGTGGCCGGCATCTATACGCCGGGGATCATGCTGCTCGCCGAGCGCTTCGAGCCGGCGCGCCGGGGACGCGCCGTCGGCTGGTTCCTTGCCGCGTCTTCCCTGGGTTATGTTCTGGCCCTCTTGATCGGGGGCGCCGTGGTGGCGCGCGCCGGTTGGCGGAGCGCGCTCTTCGTGCTGGCCCTGGGGCCGCTCCTCTGCTTCCTGCTCTCGCTCGTGCTCTTTCACCGCGAGCCCTCGAGACGCCCGGCCTCCGCCGCGCCGCGACGGTTGAGCTTCGATGCCGATCTGTCGGGCAATCGACCGGCTCAGCTGATGATCTGGGGCTACGTGTTTCATTCCTGGGAGCTCCTCGGGATGTGGGCGTGGACGCCCGCCTTCGTGGCGGCCGCGCTTGCCGCGCGCGGCACGTCTGCCACGGAGGCGGCGGGTCTCGGCGCCTCCCTCGCGGCCCTCTTCCACATCATGGGCATCGTCGCCTCGGCCGTCGGGGGCACGCTCTCGGATCGCTGGGGCCGGACCGCCGTCATCGCCGGGATGATGCTGGTGAGCTCGGCCTGTTCTTTCACATTCGGGTGGATGCTCACGGCGCCCCTCCTGCTCATCGTGCTGGTGGGCAGCGTCTATGGCTTCTCCGCCCTCGGCGATTCGTCGGTATACTCGACGGGAATCACGGAGACGGTGAGGCCCGAGCGCCTCGGCACGGCCCTGGCCATACGCTCGCTCCTGGGCTTCGGCGCGGGCGCGGTGTCGCCTCTGGTATTCGGGAGTGTGCTCGACATCTACGGCGCACCGAGCGCGCAGTCCGCCGGCTGGGGGTGGGCCTTTACCGTGCTGGGGGTGGGCGGGGTGCTCGGACTGCTGTCGATGCTGTGGCTGCGCACGCTGCCGGAGTCGCGGCGGCTGGCCGGCGGCAAGCGTTGACTCGAAACCTGGAGGCGGCATGGCCACGGTGCTGTTCATCGTCGAGGCGACCATCCCGAGGAAGGTCTGGCCATAGCCGCTCCCAGACGCGTGCGCGGCCTCGGGGCGGGACGCCGGACACGCCGGACGCTGGCCCAGGGCGGATCCGGAATCGCGGCCGAGCTCAACCAGCGTCTGAGCGCCTGGCCCGCGGTCAAGATCACCCCCATGTTCGGGCGGTGGGGGTATTTCGTAGGGCCGCGACTCTTCGCCTGCTTTCCGCTGCGCGTGAAGGACACGGACCTCTGGATCCGGCTCTCGCGTGAGGACCAGCGGCGTGCCATCGACTCGGGCGTGGTGACGCCCCACCGGCGCATGAGCGCAAGCGGCTGGGTCGAGACCCGCGTGGAAAATCTGAGCCAGGCGACGCGGGTGCTGGGCTGGCTCAAGCGAAGCTACGAGACGGCCAAGCACATCGTGGAACAGGAGGAGAGGCGATGATCCTCGTCACGGGTTTCGAGCCCTTCGGAGGCCATCCGTCCAACCCGTCCGAGGAGATCGCCAAGGCCGTGAACGGCAGGATCGTGGGAGGACTGGCCGTGCGCGCCGTCATCTTGCCCGTGCACCACCTCGAAGCCGCGCGGGAAGCCGCGCGCCTGCTCGTCGAGCACGATCCGCTGGGCGTGGTCCACGTAGGTCTGGCCGCGGGTCGCGCGCGGATCGCTCTCGAGCGGGTCGCCGTGAACGTCATGGACTACGAGCTTGCCGACAATTCTGGCTATCTGGCGCGCGGCGAGCCGTGTGTGCCGGGCGGGCCCGCGGCGTATTTCGCCACGCTCCCTCTCCCCGAGATCCTGGACGCCCTGGCGCGCGAAGGTGTCCCCGCCTATCTCTCCAACTCGGCGGGCACCTATCTCTGCAACCAGACGCTCTATGCCACCCTTCACGGCGTGGCACGGGACGGACGGCGCGCCCAGGTCGGATTCATGCACGTTCCTCTCTCTCCCCCCATGGTCGCGCTCTCCGGCCTCGAGCAGCCGAGCATGGACACGGGCCTCGGCGTGCGCGCGCTCGAGGTGGCGTTGCGCGTGATCGCCGAGCAACTCGCCGCGCCGCCGCGCCCTTAGCTCGACCCGGCCGTTGGAGGAGCCTGGGCCTTCAACGGCGCCAGGGCCAGAAATCCCAATCCCGTCCACGCCGCCTCACGCACGCGGCGTATCAAGGTGAAGGACAGCCCCGCCGGCGCTCCGAGTCCCAGCGCCGCGAAGATCGCGACATGCCCCGCCTCGAGCGCGCCTACATAACCCGGCACCAGGAACGCCGCGAAGCGGATGCTCGTGCTGAAGGCTTCGATGGCCGTGGCCTGGGCGAGGGAAACCGGCAATCCTATCCAGCGCAGGATGAGCCAGGGCTCGAGGGCGCCGATCAGCCACGCCGCGAAGTGAAAGAGGATGGATAGGGCCAGCCGGCCGGGCTCGCGCCGGTAGAAATGAGCCAGCTCGTCATTGACCTGGACCAGCGTCTGCCCGGGGTTGCCCGAAAGCCAGCCGAGCTTCTGGAGCCATCGCGTGCCCCCGCCCAGAGCTCCACCCGCCTGCGCGGCGACGAAGGCGCCCACGGCCAGTACCTGGATGACGAGAAGCCACTGCATCGCGCGCACCACGAGCGAGTCAGAAGGAAGGGCCGCATGGGCGGCCACGAGGCCCACGACAAGGAAGAGCGCCTGGCCGATGATGATGGTGGTCTTGGCCACGATGACGGAGGGCAGGCCTTCACTGAGCGGCGCCCAGGGTCTCACGAGCCAGGCCTTGACGGGCTCGCCCCCCACGGCCGCGGTCGGCGTCGTGAGGTTGAAGGCCTCGCCGGCGAGCCGGGCCGCCAGGAGCGCCCGGAACGGGGCGCGGTCCCGCCTGAAGGCGAAGCGCCAGCCCAAGGTGTCAAGCAGCGTGGTGACTCCGAAGGGGAAGACGAGGATGACGAGCAGCCGCCACGAGAGATCCGCGAACGCCTGCGCGACGGCGCCGGGGCCGATGTGGACGAGGAGCCCGAGAAAGAGCGCGGTGCCACAGAGCAGCAGGCCGAGCCGCACCCACCGCATCAGGGGGCGGGCGCCTCGGCGCGCCGGGCTTTCTCTTCGATCCGCTCGATCTTCACGAGGGGGACGAGCAGCCAGGTTGCCGCCGTCATGGCCGTTGAGATCAGGACGAGCGGGACAAAGCCGAAGTGGTCGTACAGCCGGCCCCCCACGTTTTGCGAAGCCTGGGTCCCGGCATTGAAGATCGACATCAGCAAGGCAAAGAAGGTCGCCTCCACGTGGCGTGGACAGGACTTGGCAGCCAGATCGAGGAAGGCGAGCTGGGTGATCATGCCGATGCCGCCGAACACGATGTCGATGGCGAGAGCCGACCACATGTCCCGATACAGGAGATAGGCCAGCGTGCCCGCCACCGCGATGCCGATCGAGAAGTTGATCAGCCGGCGCAGCGGCACCCGCCGCGAGAGCGGAGCGTAGATGAAGGCCCCGCCGATGCCCGCCACCGCGGCGAGCGCGCTCAGGTGACCGATGAACTGCTGCGAGAAGTGGAGCACGTCGGTCTGGTAGAAGAGCAGCGCGGGGCCGAAGGAGGGGCTGAAGGTGTAGAAGAAGAGGAAGCCTCCCACCACCCACACGTCGCGCTCGCCCAGGGCGGCCCGGATGGACACCCAGGTCGTCCAGAACTCTCGGCGGGCGCCCCGGGCAGGCGACTCGCGAATGACGAAGGTGGCCATCAGCATCGAGATCATCGGGAAGCATGCCGCCAGGAAGAACGCCCGCGGCAGGAGGCGATGCTCGGCCAGATAGCCGCCGAGGATACCCACGATAACGGAGGCCGTCGTGATGGCGGCCCACTGGACGGACTGGAAGGCGCCCGTGAGCCCGAGGGGCTTACCGTTTTCCACCATGAGGGCGTCGACGAGCACATCGGTGAAGGCAAGGCCCACGGCCATGACCGTGAAGAAGTAGGCCATGCGCCAGTAGGAGTGGTCGGCGATGAGGCCGAGGGCGAGACCCGCCAGCGCCGCCGTGCCCGAGGTCAGGAGCAAGTAGCTCTTCCGCCGGTACCCGAACAGGGGAAGGAAATCCGAGAGTAGTCCATACACGGGCTTGATCAGCCACGGGATGATGGTGATGGCGAAGAAGTCGGCCACCTGTCCCGCGGAGAGCCCGCGGTCTTTCAGGACGATGGTGATGGTCTGGATGGGCAGATACCACATGCCTTGCGAGAAATACACGATGGCGAAAAGCACGGCGAGGCGCTGCGCTTCCGGCGTCTGAAAAGGGTGCAGGCCCTTGAGCCGCGCGAGCATTTGAGCACTATACAACGTGTGCTACGCTACTGCCTCCATGCGTGAGACGCGCCGCTCCGTCTGTCCGCACGATTGCCCGTCGCAATGCGCTCTGTCCGTCACCATCGAGGACGGGCGCGTGGCCGACGTCGCGGGCGACCCGACGCATCCCTTCACCCGGGGCGTGATCTGCGGCAAAGTGCACGACTACGCCGAGCGCCTCTACGCCCCCACGCGGGTGCTCACGCCGCTCCGGCGCGTGGGGGCCAAGAGCGAGGGGCGCTTCGAGCCCATCTCGTGGGAGACCGCCCTCGAGGAGATCGCCGGCCAGTGGCGGCGCGTCATCGGACAGTGGGGCGGCGAGGCCATCCTGCCGTACTCGTATGGCGGCACCCTCGGCCTCATCCAGTACTGGGCGGGCCATCCGCTCTTCCACACGCTCGGCGCCTCCCAGCTCGATCGCAGCATCTGCATCGCCACCGCCTATGCCGGCTGGGTGGCCACCCTGGGCACGGTGGCGGGCAACGATGCCGAGCAGCTGGTGGATTCGGACCTCGTCGTGCTGTGGGGCATCAACGCGAGCTACACGCACATCAACCTGATGACGCTGGTCAAGCGCGCGCGCAAGCGCGGCGCCTTCGTGGTGTGCATCGACCCCTACCGGACGGCCACGGCCAGGAGCGCTGATCTGTACCTGCGGCCGCGCCCGGGCACCGATGGCGCGCTGGCCCTGGGCATCATGCACGTGCTCATCGCCGAGGGACTCATCGATCGCGACTACATCGAGCGGGCCACCCTCGGCTACGGACCGCTCGCGGAATCAGTCAGGGCGTACGATCCCACGCGCGTCTCCGCCATCACGGGCCTGAGCGCCGAGGAGATCGTGAGCCTGGCCCGCCGCTATGGCGCGACCAAGGCCTCGTTCCTGCGCGTGGGCATCGGCCTCTCGCGTCACGACAACGGCGGTGCGACCTGCCGCGCCATCGCGTGCCTGCCCGCGCTGACCGGCGCCTACGCGCATCCCGCGGGCGGCGCGCTCCTCTCCTCGAGCCGCACCTTTGGCCTCGACCTGGGCGCCCTCGAGCGCCGGGATCTCATGCCCGCGACCGTTCCGCGAACCATCAACATGACCAGGCTCGGGCGAGCCCTCACGGAGTCCGAGATGAGCCCGCCCGTCAAGGCCTTGTACGTCTACAACTCGAACCCGGCCTCCATCGCGCCCAACCAGGAGCTGGTGCTGCGCGGGCTCGCGCGCGAGGATCTCTTCGTGGTCGTGCACGAGCAGCACCTGACCGACACCACGGACTACGCCGACATCGTGCTGCCCGCCACCACGTCCATGGAGCACGTGGACCTCTACAAGTCGTTCGGCCACCTCTACGTCCAGCTCGCGGAGCCCGTGGTCGAGCCCGTGGGCGAGGCTCGCTCCAACTGGCATACCGTACGTCTGCTCGCCCGCGCCCTGGGCCTGCGCGATCCTCACTTCGCCAAAGACGAGCCGACCTTGATCCGCGAGGTGCTGGCCTCGGGCGACCCGTCCGTCCGGGGCATCACGTACGAGCGTCTCCGCGCGGAGGGGTCGGTGCGCTTGAATGTCGAGCGGCCCTACCTCCCGTTCGCTCAGGGGGCGCCCACGCCGTCGGGCAAGGTCGAGTTCGTGTCGGAGAGCCTGGCCAGAGAGGGCCAGCCCTTCCTGCCGGGCTACGTACCCCTCATCGAGGGGCCGAACAACGCGGAGCTCGCGCGGCGCTTTCCTCTGCAATGCATCGTGCCGCCGAACCGGTTCTTCCTGAACTCGTCCTTCAGTCAGTCGGATCTCCTGCGTCGCCGCCAGAAGGGGCCGTCGGTCTTTCTCAGCCCCGCCGATGCCGAGGCCCGCGGAATCCAGGACGGCGAGGCCGTGCTTGTCCGGAGCGCGCGGGGGGGCGCCCGCTTCGCCGCCCTCATCACGGAAGACACGCGACCCGGGGTCGCGGTGATCGAGGGCATCTGGTGGTCCAAGCACCAGGCGGGGGGCCGCGGCGTCAATGTCATCACCGACGACCGCGTGGCCGACCTGGGCGGCGGTCCCGCCCTGCACTCCAACCTCGTGGAAGTCAGCAAGCTGTGAATCGGGTGCGCTTCGCCCCGGTGGAAGGGGCCGCCCAGATCTTCACGCCGGAGTTCTGCGCCTATCTCTCGGCGTTGCACGATGACTTCACGCCTCGGGTGCAGGCCCTGCGGCGACAGCGGGACGCCGTGCTGCGCCGCGCCGTCGAGCATGGCCTCTTGCCGGGGCCGCCACCTCCGAGCGCGGCCACCACGGGCGACTGGAAGGTGCCGCCCGTGCCCGAGGACCTGCGCCGTCCCGGGATCGAGATCTCTGGACCCTGCTCCATCACCAGCATGTTCATCAACGCCCTCAACCCGGGGCCTGAAGGCGAGCGCGCGGAGGGCGACCTGGACGACGACGAGGACTCGGCCGGTCATCGGCTCGTGGACACCGTGAAGGCCGCGCAGAACCGGCTGGCCGCGGTGAACCGCGAGCTCGCCGTCACCGACACGTCGCGGGGCCGCGACTACCGCATCGCGCCCGGGGAGCTGCCCTTCTTCATGCACCGCGAGCGCGGGCTTCACCTGGACGAGGCTGACGTGACCGTAGAGGGCCGGCCCGTCCCCGCCGCCATCCTCGGCACGGCCATGACGCTCTTCTTTGCCGGCCGCGCCCAGGCGGGGCGTGGGCAGGGCATTTACTTCTACCTGCCCAAGGTCGAGAGCGTCGAGGAGGTCGCCTGGTATCGCGACTTGTTCGACGCGAGCCGGCGGCATTTGCCGTTTCTCGCCGACGCGACGATGCGGGCCATCCCCCTCGTCGAGTCGCTGCCCGCCGTCTATCTCATGGAGGAGATGCTGTATGCCCTGGGACCGTATGCCGCGGGGCTCAATGCCGCGCGCTGGGACCTCAAGGCCTCCATCTTCGAGTTCGTGATGGCCGACCCCAAGTCGGTCTGGCCCGATCGCTTCGGGGTGGACATCAAGACCACGCCCTTTCTCGCGGACATCTTCCGCCGGCTGGTGGCGATCTGTCTCAAACGCGGCGCCGTGCCCATCGGCGGCATGGCCACGGCCTTGCCGAGCAACGACCCGGAGGTCAATCGCGTGGCCGGCGAGGCCATCCGTGCCGACAAGGAGTGGGAGGCCCAGCAGGGCTTCATCCGCGGTTGGGTCGCGCACATCTTTCACATGAAGACGGCGGGAGACCCGTTCAAGAGCCTCCTCGCCTCCGGCTGGAAGCCGACGGCCGCCATGGCCGATCCGGATAGCTATCCGGTCAGGATCGAAGTCCCCGCCGGCCCCGTCACGGCCGGGGGAACGCGGCGCAATGCGCGCATGGTCATCGAGTACGTGGAGGGCTGGCTCGGCGGGCGGGGCGCCAAGGGCATAGACAGTCTGGCGGGCAA
>DASYTI010000176.1 GCA_036002485.1 Candidatus Methylomirabilota bacterium
GGCATCGTCAACGACATCTATCACCACACGATCTCTGTCCTCGGCGCCGCCACCTCGTTCGGGCGCTACGTGTCGCTCTCGGCCCGCGATGCCTTCGACGTCGAGTACTGGCCGCTCGAGCTCTACAAGCTGGCCCAGGCCCCGCCCGAGAAGGAGCTCGCCCGCCGCGTCGCCCTCGTCACGGGCGGCGCCTCGGGCATCGGCCGGGCCGCGGCGCTGCGTCTGGCCGTGGAGGGTGCCCACGTGGTCGTGGCGGACCTCGACGAGGCGGGCGCGCGCAAGGTGGCCGACGAGGTGGTGGCGGCCGTCGGCGGCGGGCGGGCCGTCGGTGTCGACATGGACGTGGCCAGCGAGTCTTCCGTGCGCGCCGGCTTCGAGGAGGCCGTGCTCGCCTATGGCGGCATCGACATCGTGGTCTCGAACGCGGGCATCGCCCATTCCGCGCCCGTGGACGAGATGAGTTTGGCCGAGTGGGAGCGCTCCTTTGCCGTCAACTCGACGGGCCACTTCCTCGTGGCGCGCGCAGGCATGCGGGTCCTCAAGGCCCAGGGGCTGGGCGGCGCGTTCGTCTTCGTGGCCACCAAGAACGTCATGTCGCCCGGCAAGGACTTCGCGGCCTATTCGGCGGCCAAGGCGGCCGAAGCCCAGCTCGCCAAGGTGCTGGCCCTCGAGGGCGGCCCCCACGGTATCCGCTCCAACATCGTGAACCCCGACGCCGTCTTCCGGGACTCCAAGCTCTGGTCGGAGGAGATCCGCCGCGAGCGCGCGCGCGCCCAGGGCATCACCGTGGAGCAGCTCGAGGATTTCTACCGGAAGCGCAATATCCTGGCCGTGCCCATCCTGCCCGAGGACGTGGCGGAGGCCATCCTGTTCCTCGCCTCCGACCGCTCCGCCAAGACCACGGGCTGCACCATCACCGTGGACGGCGGGGTCAAGGACGCCTTCCCGAGGTAACGCGTGACCCAGATCCGCTTCGGATGCTTTCTCGCGCCGCACCCGCCCCAGGAGCAGTTCGCCATTGCCCGGCGGGTCGAGGCACTCGGCTTCGACTCGATCTTCACCGGCGATCACGTCTCCTTCCACAATCCGCTCTACGAGTCGCTGACCCTGCTCGCCTCGTATGCCGGCATCACCAGTCGCGTCAAGCTCGGCGTGGGCGTTTACCTGCTTGCTCTTCGCCACCCCACGATCGCGGCCAAGATCACGTCGACCCTCGACGTCCTCTCGGGCGGGCGACTGATCTTCGGAGTCGGCGTGGGAGGGGAGAATCCCAAGGAGTTCGAGGCCTGCGGTATTCTGCACAACGAGCGAGGGGCGCGCGTGACCGAGGGCATCGACGTGGTGCGCCGCCTCTGGAAGGACACGCCGGCCAGCTTCAAGGGACGCTTCACCCAGTTCGAGGGCGTGAGCATCGATCCCAAGCCCGTGCAGAAGCCGGCGCCACCCATCTGGATCGGCGGGCGCTCGGACGCTGCGCTCCAGCGCGCGGGGCGCCAGGGCGACGGCTGGGTCTCCTATGTCGTGCAGCCCGAGCGCTACAAGCAGAGCCTGGAGAAGATCAACGCCACCGCGGCGGCGACCGGGCGGTCGCTCGAAGGCTTCACGCGCGGGCACCTGACCTTCATCACCATGGGCAAGGACTACGAGAGCGCCGAGCGCGTGTGGGTGGAGAAGCTCTCCAAGCGCTATGCCCAGGATTTCGGCCCGCTCGCGCGGAAGTACGGGATCATCGGCACGGCCGCCCAGTGCCTCGAGCAGCTGGGCCGCTTCGTCGAGGCGGGCTGCACGTACTTCATCCTGGATGCGATCTGCGACCCCGCTGCTGAAGCCGAGCAGATCGAGATGATGGCCGCCGCGCTGGTTCCCAAGTTCCGGAGCGCGTAGGTGGGATTCCCCTCATTTACTCAGCCCTCGCCTCAGGGCTTCGTCCTTCAGCTCGAACTGCGGCCCTCTCCCCCACTGGGGGAGAGGGATCCGGCAAGCGTCACTGGGTTCTTGCGAGTCTGTGGTTTCGAGCGCGTCTCCCTCTCCCTTCCAGGGAGAGGGTCGGGGTGAGGGTCGGTAGTTGGCGCCGAAGCCGAAGGAGGGCAAGGCGGAGGTCGCCGCCATCCGCTGGCCCCGGCCGGAAGTCATCGAGGTGGATCTCCGCATGGTCGAGCCCGCGGAGCTTCCCTTCGAGGCAGGGCAGTGGATCTCCGTGCCCTTCGGTCCCAAGACGGTGCGCGCCTGGAGCATGCTCTCCACCCCGTCGCGCAAGGGCATGCTCACGCTGTCCGTCGACGTGGCGCCCGCCGGTATGGGCTCGCAGTGGCTGCGCGGCCTCAAAGTCGGCGACGCCGTCGAGTTCAAAGGCCCCACGGGCGGCTTCATCTTCAACCGCGCCGACCCGCGCCGCGCCGTCTTCTTCGCCGAGGAGATCGGCATCGTCCCCGTGCGCTCCATCGTGGCCGATCTCTACGAGACCGGCTTCGGCCGCCCCGCCATCCTGATCTTCTGGGCGCGTGATCCCTCCTGGCTGCTCTATGACGCGGAGTTCCGCTCGCTGGCGCGCCGCTACCCCTCCTTCACCTATGTCCCCGCGGTGCGCGAGGCGCCGGCGAGCTGGCGCGGCGAGACGGGCGAGCCCGCCCAGGTGATCGACCGCCTCGTGCACAGTGTGGACCGCCTCGTCGTCTACGCGTGTGGAGGCGGCAACACCATCAACGCCGTCCGTGATGCCCTCGTCAAGAAGGGCATGGACCGCAAGAGCGTCAAGTGGGAGAAGTTCTGGTAGACGTCGCGCGCGTGCGGAAGGGAAATCCATGGCGGATCTGAACGGCGGGCATCTGGTGGCGCGGACGCTCAAGCAGGCGGGCGTGGGCCATGTCTTCACGCTCTGCGGCGGGCATATCTTGCCCATCTACGACGGCTGCGTC